>DCKN01000010.1 GCA_002320385.1 Proteobacteria bacterium UBA1673 | reverse complement strand
TTTTTCTTTAAATTGCGTCATGCGTTGTAACTCACCCATGCTAGCAACACACGAAAGTACCCAGGCAAGTTCAGCATGCTGTGGTACTTGAGATTGATTGAATAAGACGTTGCGTTTTAAGTCGACGCCTGAACTCAAAAACAAAGCCACCATATCCAAACATCGTGTCCGCATCTGGGCAGGGTCTTGAGGCGTTGTAATCGCATGCATATCGGCAATAAAGAAATAACAATCGTGTGTTTGCGAGTAGTCTCGCCACTGCTTAATTGTTCCCAGATAAGACCCCAGATGTAAATCACCAGTTGCGGTGAGTCCTGTCACTAGTTTTGGCTTGTTATTGACTTGCATGCACTTTTCTTTTAAATCATTTGTTTATTAGACCACACTCGATGTTAGATCTCAAGCCACAGCATGAGGCTTGTATCTGATCAAGCGCATGAAACCTCAAGCATGATCATTTTGATTAAATACTTCCTTCACCTGCTCGTTAGTCTATTATTGACTGTCTTATGTGATTGGTTAATCAGTCAAAAACTTTTTTTGTAAAAATGAATTTGACTCGATAACCAGGATTCACTCTTTGTGCGATGGTATTCGAAATGCATCAATCTAAATTAACGACTGGGATCATTGAGGGTACTTCATTAAAAACTATCCCCCTAAAAGGAAATGTGATATCGTTACCGAATGAATTGTCCCGCACAAGCCCATGATAAACTCTAATCATGAAAAGCATGACTTGAAATATGACTTGCAAGTACTGATGCAATCGAGCGAAACTATTCAATCTCTTGACCAGGATATGATCGATGCCATGGGAGATGCGCTCTCGACACTCACCCCTGCTCAATTATCTGATCTTCATCCAGAATGGCTTATCAACATCGCAAACGCTGGAAGTGATAACGCATGCAAACTAATGAACCAACTTGCACCAGCACTTGGAAAATTATCTCCCGAACAGCTCATGAAATTCCATCCTGCCACGCTGGCTCATCTAGCAGTGTTCGCTAAAAATCGAAATCCAATCGTCATGGATCATATTGCACCGATCCTGGTCAAGCTGAATCGACAGCAGCTCAATAGCCTACACCCAGACACGCTGGTCCATCTTGCTTATCTCGCTATCGAGGGACATCCAGAAGCATTAAACTGTATTGCCGCCTCCTTGAGTCAATTGGACTGTGTTAATGTTTTGGTTGCAAATCCACACACTCTACCTCTCTTTGCAGTGGCCGCTAACAAAGACCACCCACTGGCACTCAATATAGTTGCTTCACTTCTATCAAGCACGACCCCAGAACAAGTGAGACGACTTGATAAAAACACAATAGAAAGTCTTGCCTCAGCAGCATGCAGCAATCACCCTGCTGCGCTCAATGCGATTGCACCTGCTCTAGGGCAACTGACCATTGATGACATCATTGGGATGAGTCATGCCACATTATCGAATGCATCGGCCGCAGCTTGTTATGGCCACAGCGATGCACTTGATGCGTTAGTCGACGTGATCAAATCATCGACTCCAACACAGTTTATAGATTTATCTCAACTGTTTGTGATCAATGTTATTTTATTGGCGGCCAATGGGCAGCCAGCGGCACTTTGTCAAATTTCACACTTACTAGCACACATCAATAATGAGAATCTGGTCGCAATGCTTGCTATGCGGTCAGACCTACTAACGAATCTTGTTACCGTCGCAACATCCGGCTACCCCAATCCCATGATACAAATCGGCTCCTTGTTCGCAAAACTAAACCCAGCGCTGCAGTCGCGCTTTGATCCATCTAAATCTTTTCGCAAATGCTATAACCAACATACGGAAGGGGTTATGACTGCGTCATGCTTTCGACTCTTCCATCCTCCAAGTCGCGTTGTCAACATATCATCGGATCCCGATGTGCCCCTCAGAAGCCGCACACATACCAACGCCAGATCGATTCATCCTCAACCCAGGCTTGAACGTGAGCGATTGAGTCGCAAATCAGCCCCTTTTTACCCGAGCCCACGGAGTTAATATGACGCCAACCACAGCCCTTACTCGACATACTTCTCTGTCAGAGACCCTGTCTCAAATTGGCTCTGTTACCTCGCTCAACCACGCACATCCTAATTTACTCAATGAGCTCGCAAAAATAGCATGCCTTGGATTTGATCAAACATTAAATCAGGTTATCCCGCTAATTCAGGATGTAACTCTGAATGGATTGTTGAGAATGCACCCAGATACGCTTTATCATGTCGCTTCTATGGTCTCTGAACAGCGAAGCTCTCGTATTCCACTTGATATGCTATCTGGCATTCTGCACCAGCTATCCAGCGATGATCTCGGTCTTATGCATCCCATGACCCTTCAAGCGATATCCAGGGCAGCTACTTTAGGGTCAACGTCGGCGCTTAATGCAATCGCTACCCGGGGTCTACCGAACCTCTCTCAATCTCAATTTAACGTGATGGGAGGCCATAAGACGCTTAATTTGATTATTAAAGCAGGACAACTTGGTAGCACTTATGCAATCAATGCGCTCACACATATCATTGAGACTTTGAGATGCAGTGATCTAACCGCTAATCCAAATTTTTTGTATCACGCAGCGACTATTGCCCGCAGAGGTCATATAGCCCCTCTTAATGCCTTGACCACTGCTGTAGATTCAGATAACGGATTTACCGCGAACATGCTATCTAATATGTCAGCTCAAACCTTGGGGGCGATTGCAGATGCTGCATCCTCGGGACATAATATTATGCTTGATCATATGTCTTTGGTTTTAAAAAAACTCTCGCCACGGCAGTTTTTTCATATGGATTCTGGGACGTTAAAAAGTTTATCCCACGCCGCATGCAACCATCATCCCATTGCCCTGAATTCAGTCGCACCATTACTTGAATTTATGACATTTGAGAATATAAGTGATTTAGAGTCTGGTACATTTAAGGCGGTTTCTAGAGCTGCAGATCTTGGACACACTGATGGTTTGCTATACCTCGGCCACGCCTTTTCAAGGACCACCGAAGAACAAAAGTGCTACTTGGACCCAGAGCAAAGCTTTTTCAGTGCTTATTGCCTGATCTGCCAAGCTGATACACCACCACTCTCGCGCCATTCAAGCTTTAGTCGTTTTTCATCGTCAGATGACGATAGCCCTCAGATCAGCAGTAGAAAACGATACCACTGAATGGGCTAAAACCACGCGCTCATGCCTTGGTGCCCATGATCTGCGTGCATCATACGAATGCTTTGTGTTATGCTTGCTCATTGAGTGAGATTGATTATGTTATGCGATTCATCCTAGCCTCCCAATCACCGCAAAGAAAGCGCATTCTAGCGCAAGTTATACCTACGTTCGACACGCAAGCGCCGCATGTTGATGAGCGCCCGCTACCAGGCGAAAAGGCGGCAACACTAGTCGAGCGCTTAGCCCAAAAAAAAGCGGAAGCGATTGATTGCGAGGACACAACTGTTGTCATTGCAGGAGACCAAGTGATTTGTGTGCAGGATACTATATTGGGCAAGCCAAGCAATTATGACGATGCTGTTGGGCAGTTACTTTTATGCAGCGGGAAAACGGCTATCTCTTATACTTGCCTTTATGTAATCAGACCGTCCCACGGGTTGTCCTTTCGTAAAACCGTTACCACGACGATTCATTACCGCGAACTTAGCTCAGCACTGATTGAATCCTATCTAAAAACAGATCAACCATATGACTGTGCCGGGAGTATTCGCCTTGAATCTAATGGCTATTTACTCATGCATGAGATGGTTAGTGAAGACCCTCAAGCTATTTATGGCATGCCCATGTTTGCATTAATTGATGCATTGATTACCGCAGGCTGCCCTCCCGAAGCCTTCATACAACCTGCTAAGAATGCTTGAAGTGACCCATAGACCTAATCTTGCACTGTGCGCGCTGAAGTATAAACTCGGGTTGTTTTATGTCAATAACAGCACATACTCATGCCACTGTGACATCTTAACTACCATGGCAAAACCTCGCCACGCGCATGTCTGAACTCGCCGCTATTTTCCAATGTGAGCTGATTGATACGTCCTGCTAAGAGCTCAGCAGATTCCTCAGGAGTATACTGCCCTGCATAGCCGGTCATTTGAGTTCTGACGAACCCAGGATGTAAAAGACCGATAGCAATTCCTCTTTGCCTTAAGTCAATTGATAAGGAAACAGCCATGGCGTTCATTGCTGCTTTGCTCATACGATAGCCATAGTAGCCACCAGATGTATTATCACCCATTGACCCCATCCTGGAGGTAATCATGACAACTTTTGCACTTTTTTGCAATTTGTCTAATGCTGACTGCACAAGAAATAGTGGTGCCATGGCATTCACCACGAACTGTTCTTGGATGCTTTTTGCTGCAAGCTTACCGATTGGAGCACTACCACCATCTAATATACCTGCAGCATTGATGATCAGATGAATTTTATCGGGGCACTTCTTTACAGCTTGATCGATTGTAATCCAGCTTTTTAAGTCCACATTGGGTATTGCAACAACATGCTCAAGCTTCAGCAACGCCTCTGATGGCTTACGGCATAATGCATAAACATTGTATTGCTTTGAAAAAATTTTAGCCAATTCAAGCCCGATACCTCGGCTAGCACCAGTAATAATGACGTTTTTCATCATTTTGTCCTTACAATTTTACTTGTTATGATAATGCAAACTGCGCGTAAATGCTAATAGTCACCCTTAATGGCTCGTAAATTGTAACCACAGCTCCCTATCGTTATATGATTTATCCTACCATCGTTTATTGCATAGTTATGAATTTTATAAACCTTGATCGTTTACTTCTTCAGAAACGCCTGGATTGCCTCTCTTGCTTCTTTACTGAAACCTGCTTTAGCCTGGCTTGCACTTTCTGCTTGCAACTGTTCTTCAAATGCGCTTTCTAAGCTCTGGCTATATAGTTTTTTAATCTCGTGATTCGCTATTTTTGACCGTTGAGTGATTTGCTCTGCGATTAATATTGCAGTACTCATGAGCGCTTCCTGGGAAACAACTTTGTGCACGATTCCGATGGCTTTTGCATCTAATGCTGATATTTTTTCATTTAATAGTGTATAAGTTATTGCCCGGTGATACCCGATTGATCGAGGCAATAAGTAGCTGATTCCGCCATCTGCTGCTAAGCCAATTTTAGAAAAATTAGCCCAGAAATAAGCATTATCTGATGCGATAATGATATCGCCATGTAAAGCAAAAGAAAATCCGACACCAACAGCTAGCCCGTTCACAACAGAAATTACTGGACATGGCAAGTCTCTCAACATTGATATGACAGGATTGTAATAGGCACTTAAAATACTACCTAGATCGCCATTGTGTGTTCTGGCAACGTCAATCGTTGATTTAATATCGGCACCAGAGGAGAATGCACGCCCCTCACCGGTGATCAATACACATCTTAGCGTCTGATGCCCTAATAAACTCTCCAGTGCGTGCCGCCATTGTTGCAGCATTTCTACGTTAATTGCGTTTAGTTTTTCCGGCCGATTAAGTGTAATCAATGCGATATCACTTCTTGGCCAGCTAAGCTTACAGTATTGATTTTCCATAACCTATTCCTTACCTGTCCCCATACCTTTGTTGTGCAGTTACGCAAACCATGAGACAGTTATAGTTTATTTTGCAAAACTTATTGTCATTTAATTAGCCTTAATGTATAATTCCACCCCTAAGTGAGTTGTAATTCATACAAAAGGCGGGATCATTATGGCTAAAGTCTGCGAAGTAACAGGAAAAAAACCGATGCACGGTCACAACGTGTCTCATGCAAACAATAAAACGAAACGACGATTTGAGGTCAACTTACACGCAAAGCGATTCTGGATTGCTAGCCAAAGCCGCTATGTACGCCTTCGGGTCTCCGCAAAAGGTATGCGCATTATTGATAAGCTTGGCATAGAACAGGTGCTTAGAAATATTGGGAAGCTGCCTGCCAACCAAGAAGATAAGGGGTAATTGTTATGGCAATGCACGGAAAACGTATTCTCATTAAGATGGTTAATAAGGCGACGGGAACATTCTACGTGACTGTCAAGAACCCTAAAAATACCACCGACAAACTCAAACTCAAAAAGTATGATAAGAAAACAAGAAAAGTTGAAGAGTTTGTTGAAGATAAGGTCAAATAACCGGTTGCTGATTTACGTATCATGGTGACGCAGTATTGATGTCACAGGCCATAACTCTGAGTATTGAACTGGCCCCAGTTTCCTTGCTTCACAAGCTGGATCAAGATGAGTCAACCAAACTTCTTTTCGGCGCAATCTGACGTTGCTAATGTACCCAAGACTAAGGTTATCTGTATGGCCGATGAACGAAACAATACACAAACATCCTGCTAGCTCACTTTCTTTTTGCCTTGGGTGAAGTGTAGACCCGATAAAAATGTCTCCTGATCGGTATCTTGGCAGCATGAAATCATCCTTAAGACGATATATTGCATGACTCTTGCGGGCGTTGACGCAGATCTGGATTTCATTTTCTACCTGTCTCTGAGGATTTTTGCTATTGTTTGCCCTCATATCCTGCCAGTAACTCGGGCTATTGCCAGTATCAAACATTAACCATGCAAAATCAATCTGAATACCTTGTTCTGCATAACATTGTATGATTTGACGCGCGCCAGACTCAGAGATGCCACCTAAGTTTGGCGACTCCCAACTTTGTAATGTTGCTGAAGAGATATGGTATTTCTCTGAGAACTCACGACGTGACATGTTTACCATACTACGAAGGCTACGTAGTTTCTCACAGCGCTTTTTAATAAACCGATCTACTGTTTCCAAGTTTTCTCCCATTGACGCCGTTGGTTCGTTGGTTACTTCTGCACTTTTAGCTTACTGCTTTACCCTGGCATAGGCAAGTGTAACAATTGACTTTGGCGGGCACGTATTTAACCGATATGATTTACTCTTGCCTCTACTGTTATAATAAACCTATTGTAATCTATATCTTACAATTTAATGCGTTTATGTATTATTGATCATTGGCGTTAATCTGTATATCTTGTAGTCCATTGCTTTAATAAAAAAAATATAATCTTATGAATCACGATCACCCCTTTATACAAAAGATGTTGTTAAAGATTCTTATTTGGAATAATTACAATATTTACTACAGTGCCCGAAGACTCAACATCTCGAGAAGATCTATTTTAAATGCACTCCAAGATCGCCCAATTGACGCGCTCGACCAACAAAAAATCATTGGTTATTATCTTGCATATACACAATCTAAAAACAATAACGTCATTGATTAATGCCATCATTAGTTCTATAATGCATTCATTATTCAAGAAATAAAATTTATGTTTTTTCACGTGTCTGCAAAACCACTCGTTTTCCTACACCGCTGTCTACAAAACCTTAGCGCGATTGTTTGCTATCTTTCCTGTATAACCCTATTGCCGTCATCTGTTGTTTTAGCGATCATACAATCAAGCTTTTTTTCACCCCCGCATATCACAGCACTGGTCCTGCTCATCACTTTCTTTATGACAACATTTCCTACTGAAATGCCGCCGATTTTGCTCGCTAATCCAAGTGGCCATGCATCGCTTATCTCTGAGAGGATTCAAAATCTTACACGCTATTATTTCAATTCAAACCTTAAGCATATTGTATTTGGTCTTTGCAAAGCCGGTCAGTCGTTAACCGTAATTAACTATATTCGCGCTAGCTGTTATCTAGGTTACACTTACAGAACTCCAGTTTCAGCATTTATTATGGGATGCCTATCTGCATTGGCTTCCTATTGTGGCTGCAAACATAGCTCTCCAAAATCAGCGCATATTGCTTATGAGACGATTGATTTTGTCTTTAACTCTGCAACGGCAGTTGGCTTCCTTTCTTTGCTTAACCAGTCAGGACCGTGGTCACTCACGTCTCTTGGCGTTGGCTTTCTGGTATTAACTTGTCTAAGTATTTTTGTTGAAACCGATGCTTATCAACGCGCCAACACTGCAATATGCGATACGATAAGATCACTTTCTCCTTCCAAGACCGCCAATCGTGTTGTTCTATCGCGCCAATTTGAGAATACATCTAAAAAATACAATAATGCACAAATCAAGCGTAATGATGCCCATAGAGCGAAATCACATAGCCCTTCAAAAAAATCATAAAATCATAAATCTAATACTCCTTATTATCATCCTAAATGACAATCAACTTGACCCACCGAACAATTAGTGATAATATATCAAAAAAATTAGGATAATTAATCATGTCGATTCACTTCAACGAGATTCTACGCCAAAACTCTGCAAACGGCTACCAACTGAATACGGCGAAATCTACGCCTGAAATTCATATTGATAATGATATTATCAAAATCGGTGCACATCAATTGAGACAATTAAATGGTCTTTGCGACGATATCACAACACCTCTAATAATTGACGCAGATGCCTCCACAGTTGAGCGATCTAATTGCCAGCAAAACACAGAAAGCATGACATGCCGTCAGGCACTAAATCGTATCAATAAAGAGCGAGACTTAATAGCTACCGCTAATCGTCAAACACAAAGTCGATACGACGCATGGCTGAACTATGATAACGCGCAGTCTAAACTTTCTCAATTACAGGCGAAACTTGAGTCTCAAAAAACTGTTTGTCTAAACGCCTACGCGCAAAAGGATCAAGTCTTGATTGGACTACAACATGAAATCAATAGCTGCAAAAACCAGATTAATTCTTATGAAAGTCAACAACAAAAAGCAGTGCAAGAATACAATCCTCCACTCATGAATGCAATTGATGTTTTTGTGAATGCCTACCATAAGTACAAGCTTGATTCAGCAGCGTATCTCCGCGAGAAAAAAACCTACGATCAAGATTTAGTCACTTATCAAGTATGGCACAGCGAACCAGAAAAGGAGAAACGCAATCGTATCTTGAACGCAACACTCTCAAGAATAGAAATAATCAATGCTGAATTGAGTGAAATTAATCACCAAATTAATGTCAAATCATCGTCTCATGCATCTGCCACAGCGCGTGCACGTGGTGTATATGGCCTAAAGACGAGACGTGTGGCACTTGAAAATGAAATCAACGAACTTAAAAAAAGCATTGTCTTTCAAGCACCTCAACGCCCTTTAGAACCGCAGGCACCAATAATACCGCCATTGCCTGATGGTGCTATTGGTCAATTTGGACAATGTAGTATTGAAGCTTTAATTCGCGCTTTTGAAAAAATGAAGTCTGACCACTCGGCTAATCTATCTATACTTGGCAAACAAATCTCTTCTCTGAAAACATCGATTACCCTCAAAAAACGCTTAATCGCTGATCTTAATAATATCAATCCAATTACTACTCATGATTTATATCAATCGAGTTTTGCCTTAAGCCCCCAACTCAACTACGAAGCATTGGCTAAAGAAATATTGCAGCAATTCTCAAAATATCTCCAGTTAAATACTCGTATGAACGACTGTCGATCTGTTTCTCGACCCGCTTTTCCACGACCAGATAGCTGGCCTGTAAAACCGACTTTATCTCCGTTGCCCGAGGAAACGCTTGTTTTTCAAAAATTGATTCTTAGCTTTGATAAGGAAGCTTGTCGAAATGAGGCCCGTAGGAAACATATCCCCTGGTCTTTTGTAAATAAAAAAGGCTATTCATCGCGTATTTTTAAAGCGTCATGCTTGCTTGCGCTAGGGGGAAGCCTATGCACATATGCGTGGCGACAACTTTGGCTATGGGCCATTTTTACATTGTACAACCCGGCTACATGGGTTTTAGCGATTGATATTGCCATGACTGCCGTCGCTATTGGAGGGGTCTACTTGTTTGCTCGACAAATCTATGCTGCGTCAGCTCAATCGACCTATGAGTTTATTTATGACTCGATAAAATCGCTTGGCAAATCTCAGGATACCCAGCAAAGTACTTTTACGGCCTATACAGGCTGGTTTGGTCTGCAAATTGCTGCGCGATGGTATTCATCATTCATACCAAATCAAGCCTCTCGAAGTGACACCGCGCCGCTACAGAGCGCCGATGCTCAACCACCACAGCAAAGACAAGAGCTTTCAAATCGCGGACCTTGGCCTGCTGTAGCGCATAGGACTGCACTCGAGCCTATTTAAAACTTAGATGATATAAGGAAGTTGGCTTGATAAGCCTTATTTTTTAATTGTTTACTTGGCATTCCATAGACGTCAAATACCATTTCAATCATAAATTTCCTATATTTCGATGCGATGATAAATGACTTGCTAAGTCTAGGTGCCTTGGTCGCATGATGTCGTCGCCTTCACAATCAGCAATAGTTTGCGCTACTCTAATGGTTTTTTGCCAACCTCGTCCATGTAGACCTAAGCGGCTTTCAACTTTTGAGAAATTTGCATCATCATGACTGGCTTTGACAACAAGTGCCTGGCACGCCTGCCAAGATAAATCTCGATTTAAACAGTGCTGTCGTTTGATTTGCTTATCCTGAGTCGCTTTGACGCATGCCTTGAGTTTTTTGCTGCATGATAAAGCATTGAATGCACTCTTCCACTCTGGACAAATTAAATTTGCCATGGTGGGCATTTTATCTTGGCTCTTCTCCAGAGTTATACCCATATCAATACGATCTAAAAATGGGCCTGATAGATTTTTTCGATGACGTTTAATCTCAAGATGACCACAGATACAGCCATGTACACTTCCTAAATTACCACAGGGGCATGGATTCATTGCTACAATCAGCTGAAATTTTGCATCGACAGTTATTTTTCTTGCTGCGCGAGAAATATGTACCATCCCATGTACCAGCGCCTCTCTTAGCTGATCTAAAAGCCCATGCTTATACTCTGTAATCTCGTCTAAAAATAATACCCCATGATGTGCCAAGCTGATTTCTCCAGGCATGAAGGGCACCCCTCCTCCGAGTAATGCTGAAGGGGTTATATGATGATGAGGCATGCGAAGAGGCGCAGAACTCTCGAGTCGCGCCTGACCTGTCCAGCTGTAAATCATTGCAACATCAAGTGTTTTTTCTAAAGACAGCTCAGGTAATAAGTTGGCAAAACACTGTGCAAGTAATGTCTTACCAACGCCTGGTGGTCCCTGTAGGAGCAAATGATGCCCACCGGAGGCAGCAATCATCATGACCATTTTTTCCCACTCTCTCCCTTCGACACAAGATATGTCGGGCAAGCTATTTCGTGCTGTTGGTATCGTCATCACTGATTCACCGGTACAAGCCCATTCTTTTTTCTGCACTAATTCGACCGCGTCTCTTAGTGCGTGAATTTGATAGACACGATGCGTGCGTAGAAGACCAGGCAGCTTTGTTTCATAGGGTAAGACAATTAATTTGTTTTCTCGATATGCAGCGACGGCAAAAGCATATAGATCTTTCCCGGTGATTCGCCCCAATAAGCTTAACTCTCCCGCCCAAATAACCGGCGCTAAACAAGCGCTTTTTTTTACTTGTCCTGAGGCAATTAAAATTGCTAATGCAATTGGTAGATCAAAGTATCCTCCTGCTTTTGGTAAATCAGCAGGTGATAAATTAACGAGAATTTTTCGCAAGGGAAATGCATAACCGCTATTCATAATTGCTGCTCTTACGCGCTCCCGACTCTCTTTTACTGCCTTTTCTGCCAAGCCTACCACCTGAAAAGTTGGTATACCTGATGAAACGCACACTTCAACTTCAACTAACTGAATAGATAGCTGATCTTGTACAAAAGTATTAATGACAGCGTTACAAATTCGCTGTTTACTTGCGCTGCTCGCAACCATAATCTAAGACTCGCTGAGTGTATCACTATCTCGCAAACGCTTGCTTAGGTCCTCAATCTTTTTCTCCAGGTCGGATAGCTTTTCACGGGAACGTCTCAATAGTAATAACTGCGTGTCAAACTCCTCCCGAGATACCAGATCCATTTTTTTTATAATGGTCTCAGCTGTCGAGCGGACATGCGCATCGACGGTATCTTTAAGTTCACTCAACGCCGGCGGAATGTTTTTTTGAAACTCGTCCATAAACTCATTTAGAAAATTCTCCATGGGTAACCTTATTTGTAACTGATCGTTCTATGGTATGATAATGTTGCCTTTGCCTCAATACCGTTCGCGCAACTCTATCAAGTTGCCTGGCTTTGAAATACGCGATGCCTTAATTATAGCTCATGATGACGTTAGGTCATCTTTATTATGCTTTCTGGTCTTTATTTCTATTTTTTTGCTCTTCAGTCGTATTTTTGACGCCTACTTCGGGCGGTTTATCTATTTTATGAATATATTTTTCAGCTTCTTTAGGGCTTATCAGCATGGGAACTTTTTTAGACTTCCTTCTGAGTGTTTCGGAAACTGATGGACTTTTACTTTGACCAAGATGGAGATCTAGAAGCTCATTTCGTTTTTGTGTCTCTGCATCGCGGACTGTACGTTTATGCGATCGATATTTTTCTAAACCATAAAAACATAAGGAAATCAAAGCAACAACACATGCAACACCGCCCACTATCATCAACCCATAAGGGGATAATAATAATGGTGCGCCGAGAACTGCCCCGCCGATTAATGGTAGCGTTAGTGCCGTCAGAATGATCAAAGGGATATTTGTTAAGATCCAAGGCATATCGCGCCTCATCACAAAGGTGATATTTTCCTTGGTGTCCTCAGCTTTTTGATTGATTCTGTTTGCGCATGCAGTAAATCGTGTGCAAGTTGATTGCAACTGATTAGCATGTGACTGTATTTTCTTCAGATCAGATACTCTATTGGATTTTTCAAATGGATTCTTCACTGTTCGTAGTAAATTTTCATAATCTTGACAGTAATATGCATAGCCATCGTAAAACAGTTTCAGTTTTTGTATGTCGATCATGATTATTTCTGCATCTTTTTCGCTGATATTAAAACGGTCCTCTAGACTCTTAGCGTTGATTGAAAGCATCGATTGAGACAACTGCCTGTCTATGAGTACATCCATTCTCGTATAATCTTTTTCACTTGCCAATGCACTCATTGACCATGATCTGATTTTTTGTTGAGTATCCTGTAACTGGTTGTAAAAAGATTGCATATTTTTGTCGATGGCAGAGAGCTTCACGTCTCTGGCTTCTTTTTGTCGCTCACCACCTCGGAATACCGCCGCACAAAATAACCATGTCCCCCCGACAGCAACCAGTCCTGCGATCACCCCAGGATTAACAACTAATAGTCCTGAAATTGATAATACTGCTAGGATTACTGCGGTGGTTTGAATGGTTGACGCTATGCCGAAATGTATGTTTAGCTTGCTCTTTTTACCCTTCAAGTAAAGATTACTGGTAAGAAATGCAACAGCAAATAGACATGCAAAAACTGGCCCGATCACAATACTCAATCCTCCAGCCCCAAATAGAGCCAATGCTGGTACAAATTTAGCCATCGGATAGATGATTTCTTTGAAATCATCTAAACTTCTGTCGTTGAGTATGATTTGTATTTTTTTCAGACGATCTAATCGCTGTTGAAGTGCATTGAGGACATCTTTATCACAATGATCTTTGTCTATTTGCAAATGTTCAAGACACCGCTCTACAGCAGCCATTTCATTTTTGATACGAACGAAAAGATCATCGTATTGCCAGTAGAAATGGTGATCAAATAGCGCTAAGTCTTCATCATGAAGATAACTTTTTGTATCATTTTCTAATGCAATGCTGTCTTGCTTATCACCGGTCTTGGCTTCTGCCATTTTTTCACCCAATTACTTCGCTAGTTTTATAGTCTATAAAAGGTATTTTCTGCACGATTTTTATCCATATGTTTCTATATTATTCTGATATACCATGATTTATCTCTTGGCGCGCTTCTGTCATTTGATCTTTTCTTTTTTCGAAGGGCTATTTTTTGGTTGTTAATGACCCATTTATTCTATCAACGAAATTTGTTTGCTTGTGGTTAAAATCATATCGAGATGCATGCTTTTCTTTATTAATTAGCCCTACATGTCGTCTTTACAGGATATTCATCATCAGTTAGTATAAAGCATGTGTTGATCTCAATTACTCTTGGTAAGCAGCGGAGGCCACCAAATGCAATTTCAATTCATTTTCCGTATGGTTGGCGTTTTACTTGTTACGCTTTGCTCTTCTCTATTTGCGCAGGATCGTTGTGCCTGGGATACGATTCCGCCGCTAGATAATAGCTTTTCTCCTAATGATAGCTGGTGTGATGCATGCTGTGCTGACGGTATTGCCAATCATGCATTTTGTGGCACATGTTGCGGCTCGGGTTCCGAGTATTATGCTAACCTTATCTGCATCAGTAAGACCAATCAACATTGTCATTTGCCACAGTATGATCGTGACGCAACGGTCTCGTGTTGTGGTACCGATGCCCAGGCTTCTTGTGTTGGTATTCCCTTGGCCCTGTTAGCTAAAAGCGCCGCACCAATGCAGACAAAAACGATAAATTGCATAACTCACGCGCAAGCGAAGCATTATTGTATGCGTGGATATAAATATGAAAATGGTATCTGTGTTTGGCCGATCCATGCTGGAAAACCAACGCTTTATTGCCAAGTAGCTAAGCAACTTTTAGACAGTGCTCTACCTCGCTGCTATGACCCTAAACGATGGGAAGGCAATCAGCCGCAAGCATTAACACATGCAAATCGCTCTGCGTGCCCCTATGATGCCGACGGCAATGTGGTAGGCTCGTCTTCAGAAAAACATACTCAGACAGAAGAGCAGCAGACTACTGTTCAAGAAAACAATCGCCAAGAAGAACGAGGGGAGGCAAGACGCATTAATAGACGCTACCAACGAAGACGTGACTACTATGACCAAGAGTAATCAATACGCTGATTTTTATTCATCTAGGATTAAAGCGAACTACTAACCGTCGGACTTTTACTCAAAGTATCATGTTGTGTATCACATCAGATAACACTTTTTGTATGACTCTTTATTCTTGTATCGCTGTGGTGTGTGCCACACCATGATGCATTGGCACTCCGACAAGATAGCCATGTATGATCGTTGGCTGCGATCATTGTAAGCGTTCATCATAGCGTGTTATAATGCACAAAAATAAGCGTATTATCTCATGCCTGAGTTACCTGAAGTTGAAA
>DCKN01000100.1 GCA_002320385.1 Proteobacteria bacterium UBA1673 | reverse complement strand
TCCTTAGAAATAACATTTTTCAAAAAAACATAATCATTGTAATCCATTTTTTGCTCAGATGCATACGGATCTTTTTTGGCATCCACATCACATGACCAGTACTGCAAGGCCAAACCGGCACCCAAAGATAATACGCCAACTGCTGTTATAACCATCATTACCACTACGCTCCACAAGTTAACTGAGAGTGCTATAGCCTATTTCTGATGGTTGTGCAGGTTTTTTTGATAAAAAACGCAATATACGCCCCCGGACCGATCAATTGCATTAACATGATCGCACTGAAATATACAGCGCAAGCAATCGCAAAATAAAAATCATAAAAATCCTGCACAATAAACATTCATCAACTATACAGTCCTCAATCAACAAACGGCGAGACACATGGATAGTAAAAATCAATATGTAAAAACGAGCGAGACAGTCATAAATAAGCCAATCATACAGACAACATGTCATAAAAAAGAGTGGATAGACACGCAATGCCCACAAAATCCCAAAAACAAGCCATCCCAAGTCAAAACAAGTCATTCATCAATAATCAATCAATCTCAATCACAGGCATTGCAGAAGGCCACCGACAAAATAACGCAAGCACAATCAATATTAACCCCAGAAGCTGCATCCAAGTTCATTCAGACATGCATAAAACAAAAAACGCCAGAACAAGCTAAAAAAATCCTCGACTATCTACAAAAATATCTATCGTTCAAACGACAAAAGCTAAGCACAAACCCTAAATTCAGATGGTTTAAACTTGGCATCAAGTCACGAAAAAAAATGCTTTTGCTTAACCAAGTGATCATAGACAAACGCAGTAGAGCTTAGAAACATTCATAGATTGAACAACAACCTAGACCGATAATGATAATATGGTATGTTCATTCGACCGGGCAATCGATATCACTAGATAAAATACGGTACAAACAAACGTCATTAACGATATGACCAGTGCCAGCGCCTAACTGATGCGGATAACATCCAGTAATTTTTATCGTTAGACAGCGCAAATAGCGTTGACAAGATAGTATAAAACACGTACAATACGCTCACAATTTGTGAATAGGAAAAGCAGATGATCAGTACGCACACCATTATGAAACAGTTTGAAGAAGCTCAAATCGCTGAAAAAAAAGACATCCCTGCTTTCCGTCCCGGCGACACAGTCGTTGTTGCTGTCAAAGTAAAAGAAGGAAACCGTGAGCGTATCCAGAATTTTGAAGGTGTCGTGATTGCACATCGCAAACGTGGATTCAATTCCTCATTCACAGTGCGCAAGATTTCCTACGGCGAAGGCGTTGAAAGAACATTCCATCTCTACAGCCAACAAATTGATAGCATCAAAGTAACACGCTACGGTAAAGTAAGACGTGCTAAGCTTTACTACTTACGTGCATTGAGTGGTAAAAAAGCACGTATCAAAGAGCGTATTGTTCGCAAGCAAAAGACCAAAGCAGAAAAACCAACTGCGAAGAAATCCGCTTCACAGAAAAGCGAAACAACCAAAGAACAATCCAGCTAAAATCATTGTCACTCGCATTAGTACCTAGCAGCGAACACTCAACGATCGCACTCAGTTAATCGAGACTGGCACCATCGAGCCAGTCGCAACATCATGCCTCAAGCATCAAGCACAATACCCAAAACCATTTGAAAATACCGAACAAGCAAATACAAAGAAAAGATTATTCTGAGCGCAAAGCTTTGAAGCGTTCGCATTCCCAGGTATACTGATTGCAATCTATGATAAACGATTAGCCATGAACAAACCCAACCTCTGCATTGCACACTCAGGTGGTGTCACATCCATTTTAAACACGACCGCCGCTGCAAGTATTGCAGAAGCAAGGGCATCTGGATATTTTAACACGATTTATGCAGCCGAATTCGGGCTTAATGGGCTAATCGAGGGACGTTTATTTGACACCAGCCAGCTGAGCGACAAACAACTCATTCAACTCGCCCAAACACCAAGCAGCATCTTTGGTTCATGTCGATACAAACTCAAATCTATTCAGGATGATCCTCAGTCCTATCAGGCAATTTATCAGACCTGTCGAATGAGCAATATTCAATACCTGCTCTATCAAGGCGGCAATGACTCACAAGATACAACTTCTAAATTGAGTCAAGCGCAGGCCCATTTTGATCACCCATTGGCTGTATTAGGCCTGCCCAAAACCATCGATAACGATCTTCACGGAACCGATTTTTGCCCTGGCTTTCCAAGTGCAGCAAAGTATCTCGCCACCAGTATTCAAGAAGCAGCACTTGATACCTGGGCCATGTCACGCAACTCAACCCAGGTCTTTATACTTGAAGTCATGGGTCGACACACCGGCTGGCTAGCGATGGCAACAGGCATCGCACGACACGATCCTGCTCAAGCCCCGCACTGTATCCTCACCCCTGAGCGGCCATTCAACCAACAGCAGTGGCTTGCCTATGTACAACACTGTGTTGACCGATATGGCTTTTGCGTGGTGGTCGCTGCAGAAGGAATCACTGATCTTGAGGGACAACCGTTAATTACCAGTAGCGAACAAGATGCATTCGGACACGCACAACTTGGAGGCGTGGGTGCCACACTATCGGCAATGGTGCGCAATCAGCTCAAACTTAAAGTGCACTGGGCCCTGCCCGATTATCTCCAGCGATCTGCCGGCCACCTACGCGCCGCAGTTGATATACGATGCGCACAACAGCTTGGTCAAGCCGGCGTACGCGCATTAATGAATGGCCAATCAAATTGTATGTTGGGCCTTCAGCGACTCGACGATGATCCACATACCTTTACCACCACACAAATTGATTTAGCAAAATGCGCCAACTTAGAAAAAAAAGTGCCACAAACATTCATAGAACCGCAACACTATTTACTCAGCGCCAATGCAAAAAGCTATTTACAACCACTACTTAGCGGAGAGAGCACACCCACCTACATCGATGGCCTACCCTGCTACCTACAGCCTCAACAGTTAAAATTAACCCAATTTAACAAAGCATTATCTAGGAGCTAATATGTCGACAATAGCAACCGCAATCAGCCCACAGAAGCGATTGGTGCGATTACTGACCAATACCATATTCTACACCATCTTCGGGTTTCAACTCGCTAAATTATCATCGTTTTTTTTACCAAGCACTTATCATACGGTTGTACTTGGCGTCTTAGCAATGTGGTTTGCAAGTCTGAGCTGGCTGAGTAATCAACCATGCCAACCTATCAATCGCACGCTCCTGTACCTCATTCAGGGCCTTACGCTCTCAGGTGCACAATATGGCGTTATTTTTCATGGAGACAACACCACCAGCATGTCGATTGCATTGGGGCTTAGCTTCATTGGCGTCAATACCGGTCTGCTCACCCCATGGCTCAGCCATAACCAACCCAGTCGTGATCCACTCACCTATATGTTCGGCACCCTGACTCCTTTGTTAGGAATCATCATTGGCCACACCATGGCCGCACAAACGGCAGTGCATTTCCCTGTTGC
>DCKN01000025.1 GCA_002320385.1 Proteobacteria bacterium UBA1673 | reverse complement strand
AGGCACATCAAACCTCATGCTAATCGGTAAGGCCGCATCGTTGACCTTGTGGGCTTTTCTTGGGGTTGAGGCTGCAACAACACCCGCGGGCTCAGTTGAGAACCCTACTTTCACTATTCCTGCAGCATTGATTATTGGAACATCATGTGTGGCCTTCCTGTATGTGCTCAACTCGATCTCTCTCATGGGTCTTATCCCTCATGAATCCCTGATTAACACGCATACGCCGTATGTTTTAGCCACACAATTGATTTTTGGCGGCAATTGGCACTTGATTATCGCCATGTTTTCTGCAATTGTCTGCTTATCGAACTTAAATGCATGGGTTCTTGCGGGTGGTCAGATTGCCAGTGGTATTGCGGAGGATGGCTTACTTCCAGAACTATTCAAAAAGAAGAATATGCACGGAGCGCCATATTGGTCCATTTTACTCGGCTGTTTGGTCGTCATCCCTGTCGTACTTTTCACCATTGATGACAACATATCAAAGCAAATTAATATCATTATTGATCTTGCTGTTCAGGCCTCATTGATGATTTATCTTGTGTGTATCGCTAGTTATTTCGTCATCCTCAAGCGTGAAGGCAAAGTCTGGTGGCATTTTGAGCAGATTATTGCCGCCATTGCATGTGTGTTTTGCGTCGTGATGCTTGGAACATCTGATATAAAAACGCTTCTATATTCGTCGTTATTCTTTGTATCTGGCCTTCCAATCCATTTGTACTGGAAAAGATGTGGCGCCATTAAACCCACACTGTAACGACGACCTTGTTATCTGAGCATGTCTGTGGTTTAATGAGGCCAATTGATGACAATAGGCATATTTATGACGGCAGCACAATCTGAAAAAACAATGGAACAGATCATCTCATTGTGTAAGCGCCGCGGATTTATATTCCCCAGCAGCCAGGTATATGGTGGCTTACAAGGTGCCTATGACTTCGGACCCATGGGCGTTGAGCTCAAACGTAACCTTCAACAGACCTGGTGGCGGGATATGGTTTATGCGCGTCAAGATATGTATGGTCTTGACAGCAGTATCCTGACCCACCAAAAAACCATGCATTACTCTGGTCACAAGGATACTTTTTGTGATCTTATGGTCGACTGTAGAGCATGTAAGAGCCGAATGCGCGCTGACCATCTTGATCCCGATAACCCTGTTTGCGAAAATTGTGGCTTAGATGACCTCACCGAACCAAGACCATTTAATCTGATGTTTAAGACCAACTTAGGTCCTGTGGAAGATGACGCGTCGACTGCTTATTTGCGACCAGAGACCGCGCAAGCAATCTTTCTTAACTTCAAGTACGTTTTGGACACCCAATCTCCCAAACTACCTTTCGGTATCGCACAGACTGGTAAAGCATTTCGTAACGAGATTACACCGAGACACTTTATTTTTCGTGTACGTGAGTTTGAGCAAATGGAGATAGAGTTTTTTGTCAAACCTGAGTCAAGTGACTACTGGCACAGTTATTGGGTGAAGGAACGTCTTAACTGGTGGCACGCTCAAGGCTTGTCTGGCGATAATTTAAAACTTGATGTGCAACCTGAATCTGATCTGGCGCACTACGCCAAAGCAACAACCGACATTCTATATCGGTTTCCCCATGGCTTCGAGGAGCTTGAGGGCGTTGCCAATCGTACTGATTACGATTTGGCGTCACATTCGAAGAATCAAGATACGCTCAGCCCTCATGCTAAAGTAAAGGAAAATAAAGACTCAACATCCAAACTAGCGGTTCAAGATCCAGAAAGTAAATCGTGGTATATCCCCTACGTCATTGAGCCATCTGCAGGACTTGATCGAGGCATGCTGGCGATTCTCAGCGAAGCATATACTGAAGAGACGCTTGATAATGGCTCAGATCGTATCGTTCTCAAGCTGCCGGCTCATCTTTCCCCTATCAAAGCTGCTGTGATTCCTTTGGCGAAAAACAAGCCAGAACTTGTCGCGATTGCTCAGACCATTCAACGTCAACTACAAGCGAATCTTCAAGGGATTGTTCGTCTCGAGAATAGCGGTAATATTGGTAAGAATTATCGAAGGCATGATGAAATTGGCACACCAGTTTGTATCACAGTTGATTTCGACACCATTGAGGAAACGACTTCCGACCCTAAACTGGTCAATACTGTTACGCTGAGAGATAGAGACAGCCTCTCTCAGGAGCGAATCCCAATTGAAGCATTGACTGAACATCTAAGAAAGAAGTATTTCTTCTACCATTATGAAGGAAACAGAACTGATCAATAATTTGGATGTAGATGCACATTTGTAGCAGATTACACTATACATTGTGATGTAGACATGTAACAATCTTAGAGTACCATTGGCAAAAAATTATGCGCTTGACACACACCACTCATCCGTTCATTGTCTGCTTAATCGCCCTATTTAGTTTACTGCCTTTGCAATTGTTGATTTTTGGCGATGAGTCTGTCGTACTGCAAGGGCAGCTTGCAGGTATTCTCTACACGATGATTTTAATTGCTTTTTTTTGTGGCGCTCAGTGGAGTAATGCCTTACAAAAGAAAATCCCAATCGTTCATGTAAGCAGCCTAATTCTCACAATCACACCCTGGTTCTTGGTTGTTGCCCGGCGCTTTTTTAATGAGGAAGTGCTATGGGCCTTCATGTGTTGTGAAGTGCTCCTCATATTGTTGATTGACTGGATCTATTTCAGAAAACTCTATCCGCGGTGGTATTTTCTGTTGAGAAATGTCACCACATTGTTGTTGGCTATTAGTATTGCTATTATTTGTTTTAGAAAATCAATTATCTTTTAGCCGTGTCGCGCGCACCCGGAATATAAATCACTAATACACTTAAAAATGTTCTGGGCCTACCACACCTGTGGTGCTTTCTTCAGTGGCAAAACCCCGTATTGCAACATACCTCACGGTCAATTAGGATTTTTGAAATTCTACTGGGACCAATCATGCCGAATAAAGATTTCTATATCTATAATCAAGACACCGTCGTTGAGCTAACACAAACCCGTTACGATCATGCGATGAATGAATATTCTAATGGTGATCGATCTTTGGAACTACCAAGCTATTTCTATCAAGAAATGGATTTAATTTCTGATGATTTGCAATCGAGATTTAAATGGAGCATTTCATCGATTTTTGGCAAGGGACTATCGATCTCTTCAGCATATATATTGAATCATGTCGTGATTTGTCTCGCTCAAATTCAATTTGGCCCCGAAGTGATTGCCGCCTATTATCTGGGCGGTGCAGCAGGATCATTTGCTCGTGCTATCCTAAAGACCCTATCTGATCTAACTTTTCACGGGCCATTAAAAAATACAAATGTCGACCGATCTGAACTTCGGTCTGGCATAATTAACTATCAACGATTTATCAACAATCTCATCAGCAGCCTCACAGCAATTTTTCCTTTAGAGGCATTAAAATTTCGATCGATTACGCCTCTGGCAAAAAACTCTCTGGTACGCATAACTCACGGCTATCTTGATTACTCCCTCACATTATCAGAGCCAAGAATTATGGAAGCGATGCGTGGATCCATCATGTTTCCTGCCAATACTTGCTTTACCCGTAACGGCCATGAAAACTATATCGGCACGGTGCTTGATCGTCGAGTGCTAAGCCACTTTAGACGCTCTCTTCAACGATTTAGTAGAATCATTGATGAAGAGCTGCCTTCAGAGTTGACCAGTCATGTATCCTTGTCTTGGATACAAAAGTCCATTCACGCTATACGAAGGCTGGTTGAACCATTGACGATCCCATACAACATTATTACTCAGCGCGGTCACTATAACCCCTACTTACCTGTGATTAAAAGCACTTCGGTTTCAGCACAT
The DNA here is from genome assembly GCA_002320385.1 of Proteobacteria bacterium UBA1673. Lineage (GTDB taxonomy): Bacteria > Pseudomonadota > Gammaproteobacteria > Comchoanobacterales > Comchoanobacteraceae > UBA7916. The sequence continues at coordinate 17,566 of DCKN01000025.1, read as the reverse complement.
ATAGAAATGGACAAAATAAAAGATGATCTTAGATCCAACAACTATCTTGAGCGTTCAATGCTCCTGAGCGCAAAAGATTTATTTGATTCATTTCAAAGCGGCCTCTATCACCAAGCTTCACGGCATAGTTTTCTTGACCAGATTAATCGTCAAAATGAAACCATCTCACAACAAGAAGAAGAGATTCGTCGGCTTCAGTCTCAACTTGCACATCGAACTCCTCAGCAGCTGATAGCACGGACTGACTCAAACGAAAATGGTATTGTTGAAAATACTATTTTCGCTCGCGAAGTTTCTGGTACTCCCAGCCTAGCAATTCAATCTGCCGAAGTTGTTGATTTGGCAGATACACTGTATGTACGACCAAGTTGTCCCTCATTGATGTCTCGTGATTTGTCAAGTGGCTCACTCTAAATGGCGATTCTTCAATGTGGTGTATTGGTATGTTAGGAGTATTATTATGGTTCTTATCAATTCATTTATAGCGTCTATTCGATGGTTGATCTCCTTTCTTGGCGGCTATGATCATGATGAATCAATTAGTTACTCCATTCCATTTTCTCAATCTCCTGTCACTTCTGAACTTGTTCTCAGACTTAGTGCGCACAATCGCCCTTATGCATTTATGCATCAATTTGCATTTCAGGCGTCATCAATCGATCATGTAAGGGCATGGATTTTCAAAAGTCGCATCAACTCTGGTATCGACGCAGATTACCATAAAACACTGTGGATGCATGCGCGAGCGTGGTGGCAAGATCTCTACGGAGATACGGTTGATGACCTCGATGACGATCAAGACAGACCCAGATTAGAAAATGTTTACCGTTGGTATGCAAGTGAAATCATTCCACTAAGCCAATTGGATAAGCCTCACCAAACAGATCAAGCTGTGTGTTTTATTATGCTTTGGTGGCGTAAGATTATTCAAGACTCGTCTGACTTTATCCTCAACGAGCACCATATCGCATTGAGGCGAGCACTCATTTGCGCACATCCTGATAAAGGGGGATGCCATCATTCAATACAACTTTTATTGCAGTGGCGAAATTATGTACCAATACTCATTGATGGTCATCGACATCAGCAGCGACTTCCAATCACCGGTCAATTTTTAAATCTTACGAACAAAGCAAAACCATGGCATGTCCTTCGTCTTTTCATTGACCACATGACTCAAGTCGAAATACAAAAGCATAGGAATTTTTATCTAGACCATGAGCAGTGTATACTCACCATACAAAATAATGAAGGAATCATTGGTGCTCAATTAGAGAAAATAAAGAATCTTAGATGCAAGATTGGCGGTATGGAAATGAGCAGTCGTGTTATGTCAGCGATTGAAAAATGATTAATGTCTTGATCTGACAATCATAGTCACTTAGACTGAAATTATGACCACATGATTTTTAGCGTGCCTAGAACGATTCACAACGCAACAACGCCTAACTATGCGACCAATTCAAACTTCATGAATGACTTGTTGATTCAAAAGGCTGCCGGTTCACGACTTTACAGTAGCGATGGCAAAGTTTTTATCGATTTGTCTTCTATCAATAGTCATAATCTCATTGGCCATAATATTAAAGAACTCAACGATGGAATAGCTTGCCAACTAACGAAAAGTAACTTTTCATCAATTATTTCCTTGGAACACGAACCTGCCCAGTTATTGACCGATAAGCTGATGCGACATATTCCTCAATCTTCGGATAAGGCACTGGAGTTTCATAGCTCGGAATGTCTAGCGATGGAGCAGGCAATAATGACTGTTTATCGTTATTGGCATGCTCAGCACCAACCAAAACGTAAAACCATCATTAGTTTTGCGCATGGCTATCATGGAGAATCCATGAGCTGTGTTAACTTTAATGCAAGCTTTAAAAACCACAATCATTTTGATGATTTCTTGATACCCACTGAGCATATCCCTTATCCATGCACCTGGTTTCAAGATAAAGATGCTGATGTGAAGGAATCATTATCACTCAGTCGACTCAATGAATTCCTCAGTGATCAACATCTTAACTGCGCGGCGATCGTAATCGAGCCATTGCTTCAAGCACGTAATGGCATGCAGGCTTGCAGACCCGGATTTCTCAATAAAGTCATTGAAATTATCCAAGATTATGGATTACTCATTGTCTCGGATGAAAGAAATCTATCCCCGATGCGCTCAGGTCAGTTTTTTGTGAGTCAATACTTATCACGATGCCCTGATATCCTCGTTTCTGGAAGTGCTATGACCAATCACCTCTGTCCTTTTGGCTTAACCATCACAAGAGATCAGATTATGGCTCAAATTCAAAGCAATGTGCTGTTGGAGCCTGCTGGATCACTCAATCAATTTGCATGTCATGCTGCAAATCAGACGATTGCGATCATAGATGAACAGATTACAGGTGAACATATCCATGCTTTGCAGTCGGTTCATATGTCCAGACTACATAAATTGAATAAGCAGCCTATTATTAAGAATGTCCGATACTTAGGATCTATTGGTGCTTTTGAGGTAATTTGTGAAGATCGCTCGCAACAACAAAAACTATTGGACTGGTTTCACAAACGGTGTCTTGAGTATGGTCTTCTACTAGAGCCATTTCATAAAAACATTTGTATCACCCCACCGTTATGCCTTTCAACTGATGACCTTCACAGCGCTTATGATACAATTGAAAATATCGTGGAAACTTTGCCGCTCAAATACATCACTAGCTGTTTGGATGTCTAAGTCAAATCAGTTTACAGCCTGTGAAAAACATGGTATCTTGACCTTATTTTAATAATTATGTTTACCATTGGTATCGTTTGCGGGGGATCAACACAAGAACGCGGCATCTCGCTTAACTCAGCCCGAACTCTGATCGATCATATCCAAATTAAAGACGTATTATTGAAGATTTTCTTTGTTGATGCTTCTCTAGCGTTCCATCTTATTCCGAGCAGCAGTTTATATTCAAATACACCAAGTGACTTTGACTTCAAAATTAATGATATTGCAAAGTCAATTCCAAAACATCAACTTTCTGCAGAACTGAAGCGCTGTGCAATGATCTTTCCGGTTGTTCATGGACCATTTGGCGAAGACGGAGGCTTACAAAAACTCCTTGAAGCTGCCGATGTGCCGTTTGTGGGCTCGTCCAGTACGGCATGCGCTAGAGCATATCCAAAGAACTCAGCGCAACAGCATCTGAAAGCAAAAGGCTTTACCACACTTCCATTTTGTGACGTTAGCGCCGATACTAGTGATGAAAAGATGCTTACTTTCTGGCATGAGCACTGCCGTGACGGAGCAATCATGAAACCAAACCGATCGGGATCATCGATTGGTGTCGTTAAAATTAATACATTAAGTGAATTACTACCAGCTAAGAACAAACTTGTAGAGCAATTTGGTGAGCTACAGCTGCAAGCTTTCTGCCGTTATCGTGAATTAACGATTATTGTTACAACAAACACGCAGCAAGAACCTATTGCCCTCGTCCCAACTGAGACCTTATTGACGAGTGGTCATTCAGAAATTTATGATTATCGTGCGAAATATCTACCCACCAATGCCTGTCAACTTCATACCCCAGCTGATTTATCTCAGCAAGAACTTCAAGCATGTAGAACAAAGGCTGAGGCAATTTTTACAGAGTTCGAACTTAGTGACTTTGCTCGTCTTGATGGGTGGTATTGCCCCAACCAAGGCTTTATTTGTACCGATATAAACATAATTAGTGGATTTGAAGAGAATAGCTTTCTATTCAAACAAGCAAGTACTTGCGGCTTCTCACATAGTGCTATCATCCGTAGAATTCTGACCAGTGCTTGTGCAAGGCATAACATGCCACTTCCTGTGCCCCCCACTTATACGAATAAGGATAAACAGCTGGTTTATGTCATTTGTGGCGGTGCCAGCTCTGAGCGCCAAGTCTCATTGATGTCAGGTAGAAATACCTGGTTCAAGCTTAGATCGAGTACACGCTATACTCCTGTCCCTTTGTTCATGGACACTGAACATACGATCTGGAGACTTCCTGATACGCTGTTTTTACATCATACTGTTGAGGAGATTATGAGTGATATTGACTTCTATTCTCAGAAGTTACCAGTTGTTACACAATTGGCTGAAGAAGTTCTGTCTCGTCACGATTGCAAGCGATCTTTTCCTCAAACAATTGAGAAAATGACAATAGAATCTTGGTTAAGTCGTGCGCAAGCACAGCGCGCTAAGGTTCTTTTAGCCTTACATGGGGGAATAGGAGAGAATGGCGTACTACAACGACGGTTGCATGCGCTACGTATTCCGTTCAACGGTAGCTCCGAGATTACTTCCAGTCTTTGCATGGATAAACGCCGGACAATATCAAAGATTGAATCTTTGAACCACCCCGACATAGATATACAAACTCAGCTGGTCTTATCCAGTGATGATTTAGAAAGATTTGCTAAAGATATTCATCATACGGAAACGTTCTGGTCATCCAATGTCCCAGATGGCCAGATTATGATCATAAAACCCCTTAGTGATGGTTGTTCTTCTGGTATTGTTTGCATCGTGGACCATAGCAGCCTACAGCGCTATGCCACGTTTATACATAGCTATGCAAAAACTGCGCCTGCGAACACTTTTTATAATCAGCCCTTGCCAATTGAACTCCCTCGCCACAGCAAACAATTTCTGCTTGAGCCTTATATCGTTACCGATGGTCTGTCTATTAAAGATGCAAAAATCCAACATAAGCAGCGCACTGGATGGCTTGAACTGACAATCGTGATTCGCGAGAAAAAGTCCGACTACTGGGCGTTTAATCCTAGTATTACGATTAGTGAACACGCCGTTCTGAGCGTTGAGGAGAAGTTTCAAGGTGGTACAGGCATCAACCTTACTCCTCCACCCTTACAATTACTAGACCATTCTCAAGTTGATCATATAAAAAGACTTGTTTGCCTGATTGGCCAAGAGGTTGGCATTCGACAATATGCGCGTTTGGATATTTTTTATAATGCATTAACCAATCGGCTGCAACTGATTGAAATCAATACGCTCCCAGCACTCACCCCATCAACAGTCTTATTCCAACAAGCGCTCGCTGAGACGCCGCCGGTTGCACCAGTACAGTTTATTGAACAATTGATTGATGAGAGTGTAGCTGAACTCACTGCGTGAGGCACATTCTAGGTCGGCTCACTACCTGATGTATGATTACTTTCATGAGCGCATACGTTGGTACAACGCAGCGCTTCTTTGCTCTGGCTGATGCATCACTTCTACGCCAAGTCTTTTCACATGCGGCCACCCGCTGATATTGGTGTGAAGGACGCTGCTTGGGCTCCAACTATTTATTTTCCTGATTTTACAGCAATCGAATTAATACTTAAGGCATTTTCTATCGCGTACGCTTGAGTAGTTAACTGATCATTTTGAGAATTGAAGTAGGCGCGAGTGGAATTGAACCACCGACCACCACCATGTCAAGGTGATGCTCTACCACTGAGCTACGCGCCTGTGATGCGGTATTATAGCTAAACGGTAATAAGAATTCAAGTTGTTCAATACATCCGCATTGTCATTCGCTTGAAAAAATGAGGGGACTGTGTTAGGATTAACCTCGATGAAAGCGGTGCTGTGCAGCGATAGGCTGCCAACCCCGTCAGGTCTGGAAGGAAGCAGCGGCAACGGCTGATTCGGGTGCACTATGCGGCCGCTTTCATCACTACTAAGGCATGTTTATGAGCACACATCAGGCATTAGCTAGGCGCTGGCGACCCCAAAGTTTTGATCATTTTGTCGGCCAACCTCATGCTGTCAAAGCGCTTCAGCAGTCGCTCGAACGCAACCGTATTCACCATGCACACCTTTTCACAGGCACCAGAGGTGTTGGTAAAACGACTTTAGCCCGCGTTTTTGCTAAAGGATTAAGCTGCATACAAGGGATTACAGCCGAGCCTTGTGGCGTTTGTGCGCATTGCACCGCCATTACCCAAGGCAACTTCATTGATTTGATTGAAATTGACGCTGCGTCACGTACCAAAGTTGAGGATACAAAAGAATTACTAAGCCAAGTCAATTACCCTCCTGTTCAAGGTCGCTTCAAGATTTATTTGATTGACGAAGTTCACAGTTTATCGGCCAATAGCTTTAATGCTTTGCTTAAAACACTGGAAGAGCCCCCAGAGCATGTCAAATTCATTCTGGCTACCACTGATCCACAAAAGCTGCCTATCACAATTTTGTCTCGCTGTTTGCAGCTTCATCTGCAGCACCACAAACTTGATGATATAGCTGGCCATCTGAGACATGTTGCTGAAAATATTGGAAAGCAGTTTGAGGATGAAGCCATCGCACAAATTGCTGAAGCGGCATCTGGTAGTCTTCGTGATGCTTTGAGCTTGTTTGAACAGGCAGTCGCTGCCGCTGAAGAGACGATTAGCAACAAAATAGTGTCTGCCATGTTCGGCCGGGCGGAAGAGACCGATGTGATCCAGCTGCTATGCGCAATATCACAGCGGGATTATTCAATCATCACGCCCATTCTTGACAAGTTAGGACATTCTGCAACGAGTTATGCATCTATTCTTGATCAATGTCTTCGAGCGCTCTACCGAATGATTCAAATACAGCTCATACCACATAACCAAGAAGCGAACGCGGCTAAATGTGACAAGGCTTATGAACATGCTGCAAAGATTATTTCATCTGAACAGCTACAGCTGTATGTGGATATGATTGTGCGTACAAAGAACGACCTAGATCTATATCCATCACAGGAGATGGGATTCAACATACTGGTTATGCGTATGAGTGCATTCAAGCTAGAGGATTCGAATTTGTCTAATCTCATCATGCAAGCATCTTCGGCATCGGACTCAGTCGATCCATCAGCGGTTACCAATCATGCAGCGCAGGCCAAAAGTCTGGCAGTTACTCAGGCCCATGCTCAAGATATTCTTAAAAGCAAGCCTAAAGCAGCACAGCAACCAAAGCCTTCAGCATCGCTTCGGGATCATCAGCAACCGGTTGCCCAACCTACATCGAGCGCCACCTCTCCGGTCGCAACAACCAACCGTCAATCTGAGTGTTCTGAATGGGAAGCTGTACTATCACACCAACTTTGTACTGGCATGATGAGACAAATCTTTCAACAATCACAGTGTCGTGTTGATCAACAACACCCAGATCAATGGGAGATCATGGTTGACCCTTCACTGGGAAAGCTCATCACCCCTGCTTTTAAGGATAGGGCAAGCCAACTATGCCACTCTGTGCTTAATAAGACAGTCCATCTGAACTTTACGGTTTCAGAAAAAAAGACTTTGCTGGATGCTACCCCACAAGATAAGACCAAACAACCACCCCGACCTCAACCCAAACAGACGACGTCCAATAGTGATGTTCTGAAAAGTAATCAACAACTGAATCAATTTGCTGCTGAGCTTGACGCAACGACCATCGATTCATAATTCTGATTCAGATATGTGATCATTGATTAATCTTTACGAATCTTTACATATAGTGATTTTCTCAGTGCCGCATCATACGTTTTAGACCTGTCCTGTTTATGGTATGGACGCCGTTGGGATGATGTCTGATTGTGGGCGGTAATGATTGATCAGTCCGTGACTGTCAAGCCAACTCAAACTTGCCGTAGTCAACCATAGGTAACTCGATTCCAAGACTGTTATCGTAAGATGCCAGCCATTTTCTTGCGGTTGAAATGTCTCCAAATCCGTCAATCAGGCCTAGCGCATGGGCTTCGTAGCCTAGGAAAATTTTACCCCCAATGACTTTGGCTAGTTGTTGATCGGTAAGCCTTCTTTCGTATTTGACAACGGACCGAAACCAATGATAGCTATCTTCCCCTGATAAGTCTAAATATTTGTTAGTAAAATCAGTTAATCCCTTAAATGGAACCACTTCCAATGTTTCACCAATGCCAACGTTGCGATACTCAATCCCAATATTTTCCAATAGGTTTTTGAAAACTGGTATTTGAAGCAGGACGCCGATACTTCCCACCACACTTGTTTGTCTTGCAATTACCACATCGCCTGCGATTGCCATCATGTAACCGGCTGAGGCCGCCATTCCTGAAACCACTGTGACCACCGGCATTCTTCTGTGGATTCGCTTCAATAGCGAATAGCCAGCATCGGCTACAGAAACCGCACCGCCGGGGCTGTCAATAACTAATACGAGTGCTGCAGCATTTTTATTGTAGTAGAGCATCTCTAATTGCTTGTACCAAGAATCTGAAAGGCCTTCAACACCCCCAGTAATATGTACTTGTGCGATATGTTTTTGTTGTAGAGATGGATGATCTTTATTGTCTTGGTTGGGCAACATCAATATAATGAAGCACGCAATTATTATAAGCCCCCACCGCCTGATACGCTTTTTTAGTGTCAGTGCATGCATGACCTCACTGCATGGATCAGTGCGCTTTGAGTCATTTGATTTGATACTTGAACCCATTAGAAATTCTACCCCATGTCACCGTCACATGTAAATTGCATGACGGACCGACCGACTGATTTCGTCGGAAACAATGCGACTTATACCTGAAATAAGCTTTCGCATGCCGAAGTGAAAATACTCTTTAGCAAGCTGTGACAAAGTGCCAGAGAGTTGATCTATATTGGCTAGACCAACTTGATTATGACTATAATCAATCAGCTCTAAATCCTTCTCACCGATTAATGTTCGGATATGATCTGCTGCTGTAATCAGATCGCCTGTTGCATCGCATAACCGATAACCCAATGCACGATCACCTAGATACCATTGCCCTCTGGCGATCGCATCAAACTCTTGCTTGTTGAGCCCTCTATTGGCTTTAACAGTGCGCACCATCCACTCGTATAGGTTCTCATAAATTTTGTTGCGATGTTGCATAAATGCATCGTAGTTTTTATCTTTCTTGTCCGGCATCACCTTCAAATCACCGTAACCCTTGGTAACGACTTCGATACCAAGTCGATTAAGCAAAGGCTTTGGGTCAAAACTGGAAACAGCAATTGAGAGGCCACCCAAAGTAGCTGTTCTTTGCGCGACAATATAATCGGTTTGAGAGGCAAGCACATAGTTACCACCCAGCGCATGTCCGTAGACAAAACTGATGATGGGCTTTTTGCCTTGGACTGACTTGATTTGGTTGATTGCGGTTTCAATTTCATACAAGTCTGATCCAGTTCCGGCTTGATCAATCACTAAGACAACGCCCTTGGCAAGCTTATTTTTAAGTGCTATAGATAAATCGCTCATCCACTCAGCATTAAACGATGTAATGTAACCGACGTCAATGCGGGCAATATGCTGTTTACTGAAGTGGGGGATTGGTTTAGCATTCACAAAATAGGCAATCGCTGTGAGGATGATAACCAGTATTCCGGCGCTTTTAACCACATAGTAATAGCGCTTGTACCCATCGAGACTGAAGTCAGAGCTGAACTTGGCAAAGGGCCATTTAACTTTTGATGTGATCATAGTTATTATCATTAAATAAATCTTAAAATTTTGCAAGTTTTATTTAATGATCTTATTAGATCGATTCTTAACTGGGATAAAATCCAGATACCCACTGAAACAGTTCGCTCGGATAAATACCGACACCAATGATGAATACCCCCCCAGTGATCAATAGTAATGATTGTATGCTGGAATAATGTGACTCAACAATACTGACTTCATTTCCTTTTTGAAAATACATGAGATGAATCATATTAATATAATAGCAGGCTGCAACAACACTCGGAATTAAAGTTAAGACTGCGATTCCTAAATATTGACTTTCAATTAGGGCAGTTAATACTCGAACTTTTAACATGAATCCTGCAAATGGCGGCAATCCTAGCAATGAAAAGATAGCAATTAATAATAGAAACGCTAAGCTTGGTTGCGTTATGGATAAGCCTTTCAAATCCTCTATTAAAACGACTCTCCGACCATTCACTATCATCCCACTGAGCACCAAAAACACTAAGGCAATCGTTACCGTATAACCAATTGTATAGACCATTGCAGCCTCATGCCCCATTTGACTCATCAAGCCAAGCGCTAGCAATACAAACCCCATATGTGCCAGTGAGGAATACGCCAATAATATACGAATACGCTCCTGAACCAATGCTAAGAAATGACCGAAAAACATAGACACTAATCCAATCGAAAAGATTATCCATGTGATATTTTTAAGACTGCTCAGCTCGCTGTCGAAAAATACTCTTGACCATACTAATACTAATACAAGTTTGGGGGCGCTCGCTATCAGACTGACTGCAGCATAGAGCCCCCCTTCGTATACATCACGCACCCAAAGATGAAAGGGCACAACACCTAGCTTGAAACATAGAGCGATTAATACTAATAATCCGCCAATTAAAAATAGTGACTGTTCAGGATCGAGCCCAAGAAAAGTTGCTTTATTCAGAGCTGTTGTGAGGCTCGGTGCGATTAAGGCTTGTAGTTCAAAGGTACCTGATACCGCATAGATTAGACTGATACCATAGAGTAATACCCCGGTGGAAAAAGCACCCATGATGATATATTTGCAAGCTGCTTCTTGCGCATCACGATTAGTCGTATGCAACCCTATCAATGCATAAATTGGTAAATACATTAGCTCTAAGCAAACGAAAAGACTGATCCAGTTCACACAAGCAATGGTCAACATCATCCCAACGGTTTGTATTCCGATGAGAAAGTAAGTCTCTACTACTGGCAACCCACATCTGAGAATTGGCTGATCAAAAAAGACAACTGTAGCAAGCCCAAAGCCAAGGACTAATAGTTTGACCATCAAGCTCAACTTATCAACGATAAATAGTCCATCCTGTATCGTCTTTCCGTTGAAATCCGCTTGCGTCCAGATGAGTAATACAATTGTAGTGAGGTATAAACCTATGACATATGCTCTGGTTTGTGATTCGTGGTTTTTTACTATCTGCTTAAGCAACAGTAGTCCTAGAAGACCAATGATGAGTAATAGCTCTGCTAAAAAATAGTGGATTTGCATAACTACTCCTTTATGATTGACCTGACTTTACAAATAAAACAGTATTTTTGATCGCGTGAACTGAAGAAGCGGTGATTATATCAGGCGCGATACCCACCCCGATAATCATCAAGGATAGAAGACCCAGCAATAACTTCTCTGACCAGTTAATATCCATGACAGTTAATAATTGCATGTTATTTACTCTGCCGTAAAAAACCTGCTTGACCAAGCCTAGACTATAGGTTGCAGATAGCACCATCGTAAGCACGGCCAGTCCAGCTAGCCATAGATTTGCTGCGCAAGTTGCGTAAATCACAAAAAACTCACCTACAAATCCAGCGGTTCCTGGAAACCCGATGTTGCTGAGAATAAAAAGCATGAAAAATCCGCTGTAGATTGGCATTACTCGCATCAGCCCTCCGTAGTCTTTGATATCTCTTGTACCGAGTCTGTGATACACAAGACCAAAGCATAGAAATAGTCCCGCGGAACTCAGTCCATGACTGATCATATGCACTAGCACACCTGATATCCCAATGATTCGAGTTGACTCTTGGACTGATCCCGGCATGAGATAAGCCACAAAAAGCCCAAGCGTGATCATTCCCATATGTGAAATAGACGCGTAGGCAATGAGTCGTTTGATATCTGACTGAACAGCTGCTACAAAACCGATGTAAATGATAGCAATAATTGAGAGAACGGTCATCAAGGGAGCTAAAAGCATTGAGGCATCAGGGGTTATTGGCAGATTAAACCGCATAAATCCGTAGCCTCCAAGCTTCAAAAGTATCGCTGCTAAAAGCATTGAGCCTGATGTTGATGCTTGTGTATGCGCATCTGGTAACCAGCTATGTAGTGGAAACATTGGTAATTTAATAGCGAAAGCCAAGGTAAAGGCAGTGAATAATAGGAGTTGCTCATTAAGATTTAGCTGTAGTTGGTAAAAGCTGCTAAAGCTGAAATCACCTGCTTTCAGCCCAAGATAAAGTATGCTGACTAGAAAAAATAGTGATCCGAATAAGCTGAATAGAAAATACTTTCGCGCTGCAAACCAGCGGTTGCCTCCGCCACATAAGCCAATGTATAAAAACATTGGCAAAAGACTGGCTTCCCAGAATAGATAAAACAATAATCCGTCCAATGCCAGAAAGGCCCCGATACTCATCGCCTGAACTAAAAATACCCATGTGCAAGCTGACGCAATATTTTTTTCTTGGATCACACAAATGCTAAGGATACTCAAGAAGACAATGATCATGGTTAAGATTACTAGATTGAGTGAAATCCCATCCACTCCAAGATGATAAAAAGCACCGAGGTGAGCAATCCAAGGTACCTTTTCTACAAACTGAAAAGCTTGGTTTGGGATAAACCCATACCAAAGATAGCCAGTGAGCCCACAACCTAGCATTGATATGATGACTGCCGTAGATTTCTGTAACCAAATACTTGACCGCGCTAACTGGGACATTATGATCGCCGCAATCAGCCCGTGCCATAAAATCAATGATAGAATTGGAATATTCATATGCTTCTCTACAAAATACCCGAGTAAAATAAGCTGATACCGATGAGACCAGCAAGTGCAACTGACATGATCGCAAAATAGCGATTGAGATAGCTGGTCTGAACACGACTGAACTTTTCTGCGCCAATGACGATGTTTTGCGACACTCGATTCTCGATTGTACGATTGATGAGATACTGCTCACCAACCTTCTGACAGGTGCGGGCGCATCCTGAAAAAAAAGTTACGATAATATTGTTATAAACCCAGTCAAACCCGTATTGATTACGCAATATATATTCTGGAATCGCTAACCAAGTTTGATGACGTGTTGTCCATTGGGGCTTTCTTTTATAAATAATCCAGCTTAATACCACACCACCGATTGAAAATGCGAGTGCGGGTTCTCGTAGAGCGTGTATTAATAAGCCACCAGTAACGATTTTGTTGATGAATTGGTTTAATCTTGTTATTGCTGATGTATCGGGTAGTGCAGGCACGATATTGAGTGCATCAGGCCCTACAAAAAAAGGCAAGGTTAAGGCGCCTGCGCCAATACTTAATATCGCCAGAATAGTCATGGGGAAACGGATAGTCCATGGTGACTCACATACCTCACCATGCTGGTGATTTTCGGGACCACAAAATACCGTCCAGTATACTCGAAAAATATATAGTGGCGTGACGAGGCACCCTAATAAAATTGCGTCATAGACATAATAGCCCAAGAAACTGGCAGGTGTACTGGCCTGAGCAACACTTAAAATGAGATCTTTGGAATAAAATCCTGAAAATGGTGGAATACCTGATAGCGATAGTGCACTGAGGAAAAAACACAAACCAGTGATGGGCATGGATGACCATAAACCGCCCATTTTAAAAATATTTTGTTCATGGTGTAATCCAACGATTACTGATCCAGCAGCCATGAATAGACATGCTTTAAAGAATGCATGCATGATTAAATGAAAGATGGCAATATGGTAAGCGCCTAGTCCAATTGCGACCATCATGTAACCAAGTTGGGATAATGTTGAAAATGCAATGATTCGTTTAATATCGGCCTCGCATAATGCCATCATTCCTAAAAAAAGTGCTCCAGTGGCCCCAATGACAGTGATAACCAGTTTTAATCCTGCTGAAAATTCGATCATGCTGCCGAAGCGTGCCAACAAATAAACTCCTGCAGTGACCATAGTGGCAGCATGTAGCAATGCAGAGACTGGCGTTGGCCCCTCCATTGAGTCTGGCAGCCAGATATGGAGTGGTATTTGCGCAGATTTTGACATAGCGCCAATAAAAAATAAGCACCCGATTAGTGTCGTTAGCTGAACCGGATTATTAAAAATGTTGAGACTTGTGTTGGCAAGTAGATTTATGTTTGCATACACATCAGCATATGCAGTGCTCTTACAATGATATATCAAAAGTGCAAGCCCAAGACAAAAAGCACAATCTCCAAATCGGTTGATCAAGAAAGCTTTGAAATTTGCCTCAGCAGCACGATTTTTATAATAATAAAAGCCGATTAAGAAATAAGAAAATAATGAGATACTCTCCCATCCTAAAAAGAGTCCGATGAGATTATTGGTTGCAATCAGAAAAAGCATAGCAAATGAAAACAACGAGATTAGACTGAAAAAGCGAACATAGCCAATGTCGTCTTGCATGTAGCCGATGCTGTAGATATGAATCAGTAAGGCAACGGCAGAGACCATTAGACACATCATGATTGCGAATGCGTCAAAACAAAGGCCTATCTTAGCGTTAAGATTTGGTAGACTACTCCATTGCATGAGATCAACCACGATTGCTTGTTGGCTTCCACTCATAAATTGAATACAAAGCCAGATGATACTCAAGAAACTCAAAAGCATACCCAAGACACAGAGTCGATGAGCGAGACGATGTGACTTGACAAAAAGCCCTGTGAGCAGTCCTGCGGCTAATGGCCAGCACACAGAGCTGATTGTGAGTATTTTAATGAGCTGCATAGTTGATTCTTTATCCTCGAATATTCACTAATTTACTGCTATCAACAGTGTGGTATTGCCGGTACATTAATACCATTAATGCAAGCGCAACAGCTGACTCAGCTGCTGCGACGACGATGATCATCAATGCCATGACTTGACCATGGACGTGCTGGTGGAATCGGGAAAAATAAACGAAATTGATATTGGCTGATAAAAAAATCATCTCAACACAGAGTAACATAACAATGAGATTGCGTCGATTGATGATCATCCCAACAAAAGCGGTAAGTACAAGCATCATACTGGTGAGGATTATGATAGATCTTAGCATGACTTCTTCCTTACTTGTTTCGTGTCGACTAATGTGAGGCGTTGATTTGATCGTACTGCTAATTGCTCACTGGATTTTTGCTGTTTGACATGTGTGTTCGCACCTTGTTTCACGATGCCTGCAGCCAGTACGATCGGTACTGCCAAAATAAGACCAACAATTTGAATGACCCAAAAATAGTCTTGGTACAGCACGCTTGAGAATAGAGTAAAGCTTTCATTTTTTGATGAAAGTTTTACTGAGGCGATGTCAGTACTGATCATGGAGGGGTTGCTCAATTGTGATAGTCCGTAGATTGCGCATGGAACCAGTATCGTCAACGTTAAGATCATGACTGAAAACTTTGTGGTAAATTGCTCATCTGGTGTATAAGAATCGACATTCATCATCATTACCATGAAAAGAAACAAGGTCATCACTGCGCCTACGTATAGGAAAATGAGGACCAATGCCAAATACTCAGCGCCAAATATTAGCCATAAGATACTTGCACAAAGAAAACATGCGATAAGCGATAACACACTTTTAACTGGATGATTCAATAAAATCACTGCGTTGGCAAACAAAATCATCAACATACTGATCGTTGCTATGGCTGGTACAATCATTGGCATGATCCAATTATCGCGTGTTGGTCTGTCATTAGCCATCTCCTTTGTGTATATTGGCGCGATCCTTGGCCAACCTATCTTCTGTTATCTCGCCAATTTTCAGCAGCTTGTCTTTGGTTAAAATATTTAAACCACGATCGTTGACGGTGTAATGTTGCTCTGGGGTCAGCACAATAGAATCAACAGGACATGACTGCTCGCATAACCCACAATTAATACATTTGAACATATCAATGTCAAATCGGGTTGTTCTTCTGCTGCCATCGTCACGCGGTGCTGTTTCAATTGTGATCGCTAGTGCTGGGCAGGTTGCCTCACATAGCTTACAACCAATACACCGCTCTTCGCCATTTGGATAACGTCGTAACGCTAATAGACCTCTGAATCGAGGCGAAACAGGAAGATTCTCCTCAGGAAATTGAATGGTTGCCTTAGGGCTCAGTGCAGTACTTTGCGTGACCCATAATCCTTTGATTAGCTCATAGAGGGTGACGCGCCCTACCCACTGATTTTTGATGATGACAGCAATAACGACCGTGATGATAAGACCTGCTAGCGCAATGTAAATATTCACAGCACTCCCCCTAACATCAGTAAAGATACCACAAAAATCCATATTAATGATACCGGTATACATATTTTCCAACCGATCATCATTAATTTATCGTAACGATATCGAGGGAATGTGGCTCGAACCCAAATAAATAAGTATAAGAAGAGTATCACTTTTACAAGCAACCAAAAGATTGAAGGTACCCATGAAAAAAGTGTGTCTAGCATTGGGATGCCTTGAAATGGCGATAACCACCCTCCCAGAAAAAATAGACTGGCTAGTGTCGACACAAAAATCATGTTTGCGTATTCAGCGATAAAAAACATCGCAAAAATAAATCCTGAATATTCTACCTGGTAGCCAGCAACAATTTCGCTTTCCCCCTCCGTAATATCAAATGGTGCTCGATTTGTTTCTGCAACCGATGCAATTAAGTATACGATAAAAACTGGAAATAAGGGCAAAAAGTTCCAAGTCAAAAGATTACCAGACTGAGCGACAACAATAGTGCTGAGATTCATCGAGCCTGATAACATCAACACGGGCACGAGAGAAAACCCCATCGCAATTTCGTAAGAAATGACTTGTGCCATCGATCTGATGGCGCCAAAAAACGCATACTGAGAATTAGATGCCCAGCCACCCAGTAAAAGTCCATAACTACCCAGAGAGGTCAATGCCAGCACCAAGAGCGCACCTGCATCAACATCTGCTAATACCCATCCGTCGGCAAATGGCACAACTGACCAAACAACGAATGCACAGATTAAGCTGATCATCGGAGCCAAAATAAAAAGGAAAAGGTCAGCTCGCTCTGGATAGATCATTTCTTTGTGGAGAAACTTGATTCCGTCGGCGACGGTTTGTAGTAATCCGAGGGGCCCGACCCTATTAGGACCAATCCGGGCCTGCATGTATCCCATAATTTTTCGCTCAGCGAGAATGAGATAGAGTACCATAACCAATACAATACCAAGGATACAGGCAATATGAATTAGCCAATAGATTAGTTGTTGCATTGCGCCTCCTCATTGAGGTTGTACCGCTCAACTTTTATTTCCGCACAGCGGCCGGCCATACTGACACTCCATTCTTCTGCAACAGGTAAAATTACTGCGTTCAGTGCTATCTTTGTGTCGCATACTAACTGACATGTGAGTTTGTTGCGCCCCTGATTTATCGTCACGGTATCACCGTCTTGGCAATTGATCTGTGCTGCTGACTCCGGATGCATTTTGATCTGCTTGCAGACTGGGATCATCGCCTGCAGGGCATCACAGCGTCGTACTAATGCATCTGTGCGATACAAGCCTATGGTACCAACTCGATTTAACGTCGATTTTTTGGCACTTGCAACGAAATTTCGTCGAGAGGGCGCATTCACGTTATCATGTTTTTTGGGTTTGTTCTTCGTCGTTAGTCCATGGGTTAATAAATCAATATCATGACGCAATTCGTTGATATTATTGTAGGTGAATCCTTTTAACTTTAAAAGATTGCCTAGTACTCGATAGATCTTCCATATTGATTTACTGGATTTATGCAACGATTTCACTGCTTGGCATGTATGAATTTCACCACATACGTTCACCCATGTCCCTGA
>DCKN01000059.1 GCA_002320385.1 Proteobacteria bacterium UBA1673 | reverse complement strand
TCAAATGTTCCACCACCTAAATCGTAGACGGCAACGGTTCGTTCGCCTTTTTGTTTGTCTAGGCCATAGGCTAATGCTGCAGCTGTGGGTTCGTTAATGATACGTTTAACTTCGAGGCCGGCGATTTTACCAGCATCTTTGGTGGCTTGTCTTTGCGCGTCGTTGAAGTAAGCTGGCACTGTTATCACGGCACTAGACACAGTTTGTCCAAGATAGTTTTCAGCCACTTGCTTCATTTTCTGTAGGATGATAGATCCAACTTTTTCTGGTGACCATAGTTCTTTTTTGCCGTCGACTTTGACTGCAAATCGAACGTCACCATTGGATGCAGCTTCAATGTCATAGGCGATTTTTGCTTCTTTGACAACTTTATCAGTTGCTTTATGGCCCATGTAGCGTTTGGTTGCGTATAGCGTGCCTTTTGGGTTGGTTACTGCTTGTCGCTTGGCGCTTTGTCCGCAGATGATTTCTTTATCGACGACGCCGACATATGATGGTGTGGTTCGTGCGCCTTCTAAGTTTTCAATTACTTTGACTTTCCCGCCTTTTTCCATAATGGCGACGCATGAGTTGGTTGTTCCCAGATCAATACCGATCGTAATTGTATTTTCAGTTGACATAATTTTCTCCTGAGGTTTACTTGCGCCTGAGCGCATTAACGTTTTAGTTTGCTTACTACTTATTTAGGGACGAATTGTTATATTTCAAGGGTATTAGAGAAAATTATTTGTTGTTTTCATTTTCCTCAGTTGATTCTGGGTTTTTTGAAACGATAACCCGCGCTGCTCTGAGAAGTCTATCTTTAATTTTGTAGCCCTTTTGTATGACCTGTATGATGTGATTATCTGCTATCTTTTCGCTAGGCTGCATCACCATTGCTTCATGAAAATTATGATCGTAGACTTCATGATTGGTTGGATTAATTGCCTCGATTTGGTGCTTTTCAAGTGCTTTGGTTAGCATTGTGCTTATGAGTTCAATGCCTTCTTTTTGTTTGCCCTCTAGAGAGTTTTCAGCTTGTTCTAACGCGTCAGCGATATCAATGATATCCTTGGCTAAGTATTGATGCGCATAGGTTTTGAGTGTGGCAGACTCTCGTTGATATCTTTGTTGTAGATTATTGATATCGGCCATGTTTCTAAGCTTTATTTCTTTGAGCTCTTTCTCTTGAGATTTACATTTTTCTTCAAGCTGTTGGATTTTTTCTTCTAATTGTGCTTGATGACTCGCGGGCTTGAATGTATCACTGGCGGCTGCAGGCTCTGCATCAGTTTTTTTGATATTATCGGTTGTAACGTTGTCACTGGCGTTTGTATCTTCTTCAGCCATTTTTTCATAGCTTGATTTAGGGGTCTTGGTATCAGTCATGTTTAGTTCCTTTTATCATTAGAGTAACAATGTTTTAACAATTTTTCATGTACATGCACGATTATAATCGAATTGATGGAAAAAATCTACTGTCTCTGTAAGTCATATTTTTGATTGGATTGCAGGTTGCCAAATAATCGGGATTCTGGAGTCACCGCTTGGGTACGAGTTGCATAATGTCTTATGAGGGTGTATTTTATCAAAAGGATTTTATTGGTGGTGATTTTATCAACGAGCGTGATCTATCAATCGCGGGCGAAGTGGTATCCAGCGATGCTCATATCGGGCGCTTCTGCATGTCTGTAGTTGGGTTGCTTCAGCTGATGTTTACGGTGTTCTCTTTTGGTTTTATAGGACTGGTCGGGGTTAGCTTTTTACTCGATTATCTCTATCAGTATCCGATGTGTGAGATTTGCTTATTGCAACGATTTATCATGACAATACTTGCGGTTTTTTCCGCTGTTGGGGCTGTTATGGTAAGGCGCATTTGGGGGATAGGTGTGATCAGTGCTATTGCCGTTGGTCTGTGTTTGGGTCTTGGTCTTGGGTTTGCTGTGACGCATGTTTATATGCTCTCAGCGGTTGCATCCGGAGCGGAGAATGGGCATGCGTGCAAAATGGTCTCCGAGCTAACTTTCATGCCAGATTTCTGGTATGATTTTTTTCATTCTCGCTATCAATTTGTGCCGTGTAATATTGTGGCAAGTAAGTTTTTAGGCTTGGGCTTTCCGTACTGGTCATTGATCATTTATGCTGGGGCAGGAGTTGTTTATGCAATTGTTCTTTGCATCTGTGTCAGTATGGTGCCACTGACTAAACAGCAACTTTCTGTCGGTCGGATGAAACTGATTCAGTGGATCCAGGCAATTATTACCATCGTTCTTGTTGTCTTCTTTTGTGTATGGATGGCTGCGAGTGTATATTTTGTGGCCATGCAACGCAAGATACTCTATCGGCCTGATCGGTATGACCAGTCTCATAAGCAAGTATTGAACCGTGTTGACGCGATTCAATACAGTATCACCTCAGGGCAACAGTGCGCGTTTGTGTTTCCAAGGGCCCATCTGGTAAAGCCTGCGGCAAAGAAACACTTATGGATCGTGCTCTGGGGGCGTGATGCAATGGCACTTGATGCCTTTTTTAACGATTCAGCTTGGTCGGCTGTCTTTAATCAGTTATCTTTGGGGGCGAGTTTCCTTCTTGTTGACTATCCAGGCTTTGGCTGGAATGCCGGTGTGCCCTCAGAGCGTTCGAATAGAGATTCGGTGCTGAATGCTTATCAGGCTTGGCGTAAGCATAATCATATTTCTGATCAGGAGTCTGTCAATGTCTATCTTTTAGCACACTCGATGGGCACTGGTGTTGCTGTTGATGTTGCAAGATCGTTGTCGGATACTAAGGGGGTCGTGTTGGTGAGTCCTTTTGTGTCGGTGTTTCAAATGTCGAAAGTGTTGCTAGGCTCTTGGATGGCGTGGACGATTCGACCATTTTTGTTTGATCGTTATCCCACCAGTCAGCGTTTGGCTCAATTGCATGAGCAGCGGCCACGTTTGCCAGTGACTATTTTTCATGGGGATAATGATGCAGTGATTCCTGTATCGCATAGTCAGAATATCGTACATGCAAATCAATGGATTGATTATCATGAGAAGCCGGGGTATGGTCATGGCAAGCGGCATTTTGCAGGGGCGCATATTCAAGAAGTGATGCGCAAAATGATGACGACCCGTGAGCATTTGAGTGTGTCAGAATAAAAGCTTCGAGTCTTAGGTTAGTGACGCTGGTGCAGTTCCATTCGAGTTCCGTTGATGTCAACGAGAGATACGAGGTCGTTGATTGAATTGCTTTGGTTCTTTATAGTCTTATGGATTACACAACTTCAAGTTTAGCATAATCGGTTAGAAGCCATTTCACGCCATGGTCGCTGAATTTAACCTGGACTCTACCTGTTTCACCTTGTCCTTCAGCATTCAATACCACGCCAAAGCCAAACCGTTCGTGTTTGACATGGTCTCCAAGTCTCCACGGGCTTTTTTGCATGCTGCTATTCATCGAACGAATGGCGCTGTGTTGATATGCTTGGTTGCTATTGTGGCTGTGCGTATTAGAGATACGAGAACAGGTATCTGCTGGTAGTTCGTTTAAAAATCTTGATGGCCGTTGGTAATTCTCTTGATTATAGATTCGGCGGTATTCTGCATGGGTGATGTGTAGTTTGACTTTGGCTCTGGTGACGCCGACGTAGCAAAGTCTACGTTCTTCCTCAAGTTCTTTTTCATCGACCAAAGATAGTTTGTGAGGGAATAATCCTTCCTCCATCCCAGTTAAAAATACCGTATGAAACTCTAAGCCTTTGGCGCTATGTAGGGTCATTAGTTGAACGCTATCTTGTTGTTCTTGATCTTGATCTTTGTGGGTGTCTAATGTGGTGTCGCTGATAAATTTTGCTAGCGTCATCGTGGTATTAAGTTCGGGATTGTCATGTTCATATTGACTGATGGCGTTGATGAGCTCCTGCATGTTTTCTAGCTTGGTTTTAGCATTTTCAGGATGTTGCTTTTCCTGAAGCTGGATGAGTCCAGTACTCTGTAGACAAATCTCAGTGAGTTCGCTGGCGTTTGTGTGTGCAAGTTTTTCAGCTAATGTGGTGATGATCCCGGAAAAATCTTGTAATGCTTTGAGCGTTCTGCTGGGTAGTAGATCATTTTGCTCGGAGCTGATAATGATTGCTTGCCATAAGGAGACGTTAAACGTTCTAGCTACTTGTCTTAACTTGTCGATGCTTGCTTGCCCAATGGCACGTGGTGGAACATTGACAATGCGCTCGAATGCTTGGTTATCGTGATGATTGACGATCAGGCGCATGTAAGCAAGGCTATCTTTGATTTCTGATCGCTCAAAAAAGCGCAAGCCACCGTAGACGATATAGCTAATACCTGCACGAGCAAGGTGCTCTTCTATCACACGTGACTGTGCATTGGATCGGTAAAGAATCGCTTGGTGGGTAAGTTTTAGATTGTTTTGACGATTGCTATTGATATTATCAATGAGGTAGCGTGCTTCTTCTTGTTCATTGGTGGCATTGAAAATCGTGATTTTTTCTCCGGGGTCGGCTTGGGTCCATAATGTTTTGCCGAGACGATTGGGGTTGTTGGCAATCAAGTCGTTGGCTGCAGCGAGAATATTGCCTGTGGAGCGATAGTTTTGCTCGAGTTTGATTGCATTAACATCTGGGAAATCTCGTTCAAAGCTCAGGATATGATCGACTCGGGCGCCACGCCAACTGTAAATGGACTGATCATCGTCGCCGACCACGCTGATGTAGTTTTCAGATCCTGCAATGCGTTTGATTAAACGGTATTGGAGTTGATTGGTGTCCTGAAATTCATCGATTAGAATGTATTTAAATTGATTCTGTAGTTGTTGCGCGACGGATGGGTTGCTTTCAAGTGTCTCAACAACTTTTAGAATCAGTTCGTTGAAGTCAAATAAATCAGACTTTTGGCAGAACTGTTCGTAGTGTTGGTAAATCTCACGTAACTGGATTTGGCTGTCGTGTTGGATATCGACTTCTGCATCGGCTCTGCGTGCGAACTCTTTTTGTTGATTGATGTAGTATTGTGCTTTCCGCGGTGGAGTAATTTTTTCATCGATTCGATGTTCTTGCATCAGCTTTTTGATGATTCGTAATTGGTCTTCTTGATCAATAATTTGAAAATGTTGACTGATTTTAAAATCATAATGATATTGTCGTAGTAATCGATGGCAGATACTGTGGAAAGTGCCAATCCAGGCTGATTGTATTGACGCATCAATGGTACTTTCAATGCGTCGCTTGATCGTGGTTGCTGCTTTGTTGGTAAATGTTACAGCAAGTATTCTAGAAAGTGGTACTTGGAAGATGCTGTGTATCCATGCAATTCTACATACCAGTGTCAGTGTCTTGCCGCTTCCGGCGCCGGCAATAATAAGTTGGTGCCCAGGCTTTGCTGTGGCTGCTTCGTGTTGAGCTGGATTCAGATTTTCGATGAGTTGGTTGACTTTTTGCATGTCATTGGCGATTGATAATTGTCATGATCATATCATAATTTCTGTTTGAGGCCTAGCGCTTGATGTCAGTCAAGCAAGGATTCAATGTAGAGCATTTTTCTGCGTAGTACACATTTTTTATGCTTTTATTATATCATTCATATCACATTCAAAGTGTTATTTTTATTAACTATTATTGATACAGAATATTTACTTTGTAATATTGTATCAATAAAAAACAAGGATTCAACCATGAAGCCTAATCAACACGCATTTATCGTACCCGTTTCGATTCTTCAGAAAGCAATATGCTTTGGCTGGAACAACTATGGCATTCTATTACTCAATATATCTTTATTTACTACTTGCGCACTATTTGCATCAGCAACCATCTTTGGCGTTCTTGCAGTACCAGCCCTGATCCTTGGATTCACTAAATTAAGTCTGAAAATTGCTAGAATGGATCCTGTTGATTTTGGCTGCTCACTATCATTTGGCTTTGCTGATGGGAGATGGTATCGATCACTCGAGCGCCTTGTGACATCTTTTGGATCTACTGTATTACCATTACTTATCCTTGGCACACTTGCGCAAACGACGCTGTTTATGGAATCTATACAATCACCGTATAGCCCTCTTTATTATCTTCGGTCAATCCTTGATAACGAATTGTTTTATTATGTTTTCCCGGTTGTTTTAATGATGCAAATGCTATCGTTTTTAATCACGGTCTGTCATGTATTCTTTTCTCATGCTGATGATAAAATCCAGACAAGTTTCTCACAAAGTATTCAACACATTGATTCGCAATCGAATACAGGGACCGCGACAATTTTATTTTCATTTGGTATGATCACTGCCTACCTAATTTCCCTTATCTCGACGCTAGGTCCATCGCTTGTTTTTATGGCGTTGCCTTTTTTGGTTATGATCCCAGCGACTGTCTACACAAGTAACCGCTGCAAGGGGTATGCAGGGTTGTTCTGAGAAATTGTGATTATCAAGCGTTGTTTTCTATTTTGTGGTTTTTGCAGGTCGTGCAGCGTTTATGTTATGATCCTCAGCAGCTGGGCCTCTGTCTCGCTAGGTATGAAATGGTGTAAGGGCAATTTGTGATCAAAAATCAATCTAGATTTGTAATTTTCAGGCGTGCAAGTATTGCGTTGGGCGTTGGTCTATTGTTTGCTTTGTATCATTTTCAGGCTGCAGTGTGGATGCCGTATCGTTACATTCGTCTTTATGGTAAAGGAGATGTCGCTGCGGAAAGAGCCGTGGAGCAATGGATTCGGAAATGGTCTCGGCTGAACTTGTTGACGCGAACTGATCGAATTGCAACTTATGTGATGCAAAGTCCTTGGGTTGACACAATATCTGTTTATAAGTCGTTTGATGGTGGGTTGAATGTGCAGTTGGTTTATAAAAAGCCGGTATTGCGATCAATTTCAGGTCGATACGCGATTGATGATCGAGGTCGAACGATCGATGCTTTAGTCTCTGATGATTTATTGAAATTACCAGTTTTCTCAGGGGACGCTCAGTCAGCAAAGATGGCTTATAAGTTGTGGTCTCGTTTGCATGCCTGGAAGCATCGCCTCCTGCAGATCAGTGTGGATGAATTCTCTGGGTGGGAGTTGCATTTTGATAATAAGGTGACGGTGCGTCTCGGTGTGAAAAACTTAATGCAACGTCTGGATTTGTATCTTAAAGTTGCGAAGCATTGGTCTCTCTTAGATGCTGTGGAAGAGCAAGTATTTGATATGCGGTATAATAATTCATTCAGCCATAAGAAGATATCCTGAATTAAATTCATAAAATCAATGTGATATGCGAATAATTATTTGTTTTATCATTTTAACATTCTGATAACGAAACCGATTTATAAGCTGTGCCATACTGTTTTTGTCATTATTAAGGAGTTGTGATGAACACAAATGATTTATTTACTTTATTGGTTTCGGTTGGTAATCAAATGTTACGACAAGATCCCGTGGTTAGCAGTACGCCTAACGTTGTATTAGCATCAGAACGAAGTGATCTTTTAATGCGGCCTTGTAAGCCGTCAAGAGGGCGGTCGTCACTGGAAGACACTCATGTAAGTGATGCGTGTTTGGAAGATCAGAACAGGGTTGTTTGTGATTTAGAAAGGGATGTTTTTGAGCCTCAATTTGGTTGAAAGTAAGCATTTATGTGTGGCTAGGTGCGTTCACTGTGCTTAGTCACATGCCTGTTGTGCTCTAAAAGAGATGGTTATTCGTTTGATCATGAAGACAACGCTTGAGTTTTTTGTGAATACTTGCGGGATTGTCTTGCACACTGGGTGTTTTTGTACGACAATGGTCGCAAGAAGGGTATGGCAACAAAAATGACGCAAAGTCCGCTGACAGTAATTGATATTGGCACGAGTAAAGTGTCATGTTTGCTTGTTCAGGCTGACGACAGTGCTCAAGGCTTTCGTGTTCTGGGTCACAGCTTTCACGATTGTTCGGGACTGGCTCGTGGTGCCGTTGTTGACATTGATGAGACAGTGCGTGTCCTCAAGTTAGTTGCCCAGGAAGTTCAGCAGCAGTCCAAGCTTAAGATTCGCGATGTAGTGATTGGGATATCCGGGCACCATGTTTGTTCACTTGTGTCCAACGGTATGGTAGGTATTCGCAATCGTGAGGTCATGCAAGGTGATGTGGAAAGAGTTTTAGATGCTGCGAAAGCTGTCGCAATTCCGGATAATCAATCGATTTTGCACGTATTGCCTCAGGAGTATTCTGTTGATGACCAAGATGGTGTGCACAAACCGGTTGGTATGAGCGGTGTGCGTTTGGAAGCGCGCGTGCTGTTGATCACTGTCGCCACGAGTGCGCTACAGAATTTAATAAAATGTGTTGAATTTTGCGGTCTTAGAGTTAAAAAGGTTGTTGCGCAACAACTGGCATCGTGTCATGCTGTTTTGACCGATGATGAACAAGACTTGGGTGTGTGTCTCTTGGATATTGGTGGTGGGACAACGGACATTGCAGTGTGTCGAAAACAATCTTTGGCTTATGTTTCTGCAGTGCCGATTGCGGGTGAGCATGTCACCAATGACATTGCAGTTGCTTTGTGTACACCGCCTAGGTCAGCAGAGGCAATTAAAATTGAGCACGGAAAAATACTTGCAAGAAGCTTCGAAGGTGCTCAGAGTATACAGGTGGCATCTTTATCGAACCAAGCGATACAGAAAGTTTCTGCCAAACTGTTATCTGAAGTCATTGAAGCGCGTTACCAAGAGATTTTGTCTTTCGTGCGCAAGAACTTGCAGGCTAAGAATCAGCTCAGCGCTTTGCCAGGTGGTATTGTGTTGACTGGTGGTGGAGCACAAATGCCTGGGCTTGCAGAATATGCCGGTAAGGTGTTTAATTGTCAGGTTAGAATCGCTGAGCCAGAGGTAATCATCAATGATTCGCCGCTGGTTGATTCGCGCTATGCAGCTGTACTTGGTTTGGTTTTGCAAGCTATTGAGGAACATGATACACTCGACAACAGACGTGCAGGCATGATAGGTCGTATGTGGAAGCGATTTCAGTATTGGCTTGAGTACCACTTGTAATAGGGTCTATTGAGATATGATAACTAAAGGAGGAGACAATGACACTCGGAATGCATGATGAAAATCAGCAGGTTGCTAATATAAAAGTCATCGGAATTGGTGGGGGTGGATCAAATGCCATCGACCATATGATCAATGAGAAAGTTGCTGGTGTCACCTTCTTATGTGCCAACACAGATTTACAGGCTTTACAACGCTCTAAAGCGCACATGAATGTCCAACTCGGTGAAGAAATCACCAAAGGACTCGGCGCTGGCGCGAACCCTGACATTGGTCGGCAAGCAGCTTGTGAAACCAAAGAACAGATTAAACAATCGATTGAAGGCGCTGATATGTTGTTCATCACTGCAGGTATGGGTGGTGGTACCGGTACAGGAGGTGCGCCTGTTGTTGCAGAAATCGCTCGCGAGATGGGAATTCTTACGGTCGCGGTTGTGACCAAGCCATTTTTATTTGAGGGTAAAAAACGGATGGATTTTGCCATGGGTGGAATCACAGAATTGCGTAAGCATGTCGACTCATTGATCATTATTCCAAACAATAAGCTCTTGAGTGTGTTGGGCAAGTCGGTGACTCTGTTGAGCGCGTTTCGAGCGGCCAATGCCGTTCTGCAAGGGGCTGTCGAAGGTATTTCTAATCTGGTAACTTTGCCTGGTCTGATTAACGTTGACTTTGCTGACGTTAGAACTGTGATGAGCGAAATGGGTATGGCAATGATGGGAAGCGGTAATGCCAAAGGTGAAGACCGGGCTCGTTGTGCTGCCGAAGCTGCAATCTCAAGTCCACTATTGGAGGATATTGATCTCAGTGGTGCCAAGGGTGTCTTGGTTAATATTACAGCTGGTTCAGACATGTCTATTGGTGAGTTTGAAATCGTTGGTGATACGATCAGAGACTTTACTTCAGAGCAAGCAACTGTGGTTGTAGGGACAGTTATTGAGCCTGATATGCAAGACGAAATGAAAGTGACTATTGTGGTCACAGGTCTTGATGAAAATACAGATGGCACTGAGAGTGGTGCAGTTCGCAAAAGTTTTCGTGACAAGTTGTCAACCATGCAGGATAGAATCGGCGGTCGTTCATCCTTGACTGGTTCCAAGGAATGGGGCAAAACAGATCGTTTAACAGCATCTCGAAGTGTTAGCGAGCAGTCATCACCTGCAACCAGTGAGTCGTCGGACCAAGAAAATAGTCGTGTGATCGATATTCCCGCTTTTTTGCGTCGTCAAGAGGTTGATGAGACTGAGGGTGCATAGATGCAGTGTACAGTGGCTAATCGTGTCAGTGCTGCTGGTGTAGGTTTGCACTCTGGTGTACCGATCTACATGACTTTCATGCCTGCGCCACCTGATACAGGGATTGTTTTTAGGCGTGTAGATTGTCGTCCTGTTAAAGAAATTCCCGCTAATATGGCGTTTATCAGCGATACACGTATGTGTACTACCATTGAGCGCCACGGCGCGCGGGTTGCGACCGTAGAGCATTTGTTGTCTGCGATTGCAGGGGTAGGTATTGACAATCTATATGTAGACTTGAATGGTCCTGAAGTGCCGATCATGGATGGTAGTGCTTCACCATTTGTTTTTATTTTGCAATCTGCTGGCATATCTTGGCAGAAAGTGCCAAAGAAGATTATCCGTGTTACTGAGCCGGTGATGGTAAGTGATGAGAAAGGGGTCTACTGCCGATTATTGCCTGATGAGGGGCGGAAAATCGAGTTTTGTATTGACTTTGATCATCCTGCTTTCTCTGATAAAACGCAGCGGGCTAGTATTGATCTAGAGCGCGAGTCCTATTTTATTGATGTGAGTCGTGCAAGGACGTTTGGTTTTGTTAGTCAACTTGATATGCTTAAAAAACAAAACTTAGCGTTGGGAGCTTCACTTGATAATGCTGTTGGCCTAGACGATCAATCGGTGTTGAATCCAGACGGTCTTCGTTATCGTAATGAGTTTGCTATGCACAAGATCCTCGATGCTATCGGTGATTTACATTTGTTTGGTAGTACGATTCAAGGCCGTTTTGAGGGCTATTGTTCTGGTCATCGTATGAATAAATTACTCCTGGATAAGCTGGTTGCATCTGGAAGTTACGAAGTCCTGAATGTTGTCTGACACACGGTTTAAATCGCGTATATTAGGCCTATCTCTATTAATTTTTTGTCTGGAAATCTATCCAATCTTAATGGTTTGAACAAATTTGTTCAAAATCCACTCTAAGTTCTAATTAATCATGAAAAATCCGTTGCTTTGAGCTATATAAGCCTTAATAGTTTTTGGAGTATTAGCCGTGGGAATGACAGAGAAAGAACTTATCAGCAAACTTGTTAGTGAAATTAAAAATACAGGAAATCTTTATGTCGATGAATACAAAGATGAAGTGGTTGAAGCTGGATTTCATAAAAGATTATATGATGCGCTTGTTGACAATGCGGATAAGGGATCACTACCAGAGTATTTGAAGGATTATGGTAGCTTCACAAAGCAATATATATACGACAGCCAGCAACTCCGTGCACAATCATCAAATGCTCACTTGGCTAAGTCTAAAACTTCATCAAATGTTTCCCCTTCTGACTCTGTAACTCGATCAAATGCTCACTCGGCTGAGTCTGTAATTTCATCGAATGTTCATTCGGATGAGTCTGGAATTTCACCAAATGTTAGCTCGTTAGGTGGTAATGCTAAAGGTGAACTCTCAGCAGTATCACAATCAAAGGGTCCAGAGTTAGCCGGTGATACTTCTGCCCTGATCGAATCTGAAGCTCAGGTTGCTGAATCCTCTGATGCCAAACAATCGCTATCTACTGGTTTTGTCAAGGTGCTTACAACTTGTGCAGTGGTTTCCGCGCTTGCTTATGCTGGTTATATGATTTATCAGAATCCCGCATACACTGAACCATTACTGAAGATCGCGCAAGAATCTTCCTCTTCAACTTTACAATCAATTACAGATGCTACTCGTGGGGCATATGCATCTATACAGCAGATAACGCCATCATATCAAGATACGCTGAATCATTTAACCAAAGCTGTGGATGCACTGCCTGATGTTGCGAAGCCTTTGTCGGTTAATTTGAATGGTGCCGTGCAATCTATTTCCAAAACATCAATCTTTCAGGTATTACAAAGGTATTGGAGTGGTATGTCTCAGGTTCCCACCCCAACTGACCCGTCAAGCGCTGCATCGATGCACCAGGATATACAGGCCTTATTATCATCCATGCAGGGTATCACGTCTTCTGATCCTCAAGTTGTTAATAATATTGGTAATTGTACGTCTGAATTTATACAGGCAAATATCACTGAGTTGGAGACGCTAATCCAAAGTAATCCATCTGAAATTGAGTTTTTAAGTTCGGTTCAGACGATGTTTACTGAATTCCTGAATAGATCTTCTAATAACTATGGATTAATATCGGGAGTAGCTGTATTGGGGTCGGGTGTTGGTTATTTGCTTGGATCGCTCTGGTTTCGTTCTAAAAAGCAACCACTTGAGCGACAAGATTTTGAAGCGTCACCCTCTGGTCATGGCAATGTTGCTGGGACTCAATCACCGGTGATAGATGATTTAACTAAAGAAGCGTTCGAGAAGATCCAAGCAAGTGCGCCTGGAGATCCTGCGATTTCTTCCCCTAAAACTATTTTTACATTGTCAAATGCTGCTTTGGGGACTTCGGTTCTTGCTTTATCGACACTTGCTTTGATGACCCCACAGGGACAAGCATTGTCCTCTGGATTGATTCATTCACCAATTCCTGCTCAGTTGGCAACTTCTGCAAAAGAATACTTATCATCTGGTTGGCAGATGGTTTCTGGTCTATTTACTCCGGAAATGGTTAAGGAGCTTGTTCAGTTCAGCGATAAAGTCGTTCCATATGTTGCCCCTGACTCTGTTTGGCAAAAGATCGGTTCGATTGCGCCCGGCCTTGCCACAGTTTTGGGTCTTAGCGCTGTGGGGTATGTTGCATCAGAAACGTTAGGACCACGTGATGGTGATACCGAAGACGATTCAAAAGATCCGGTGTCACCGGATTATCGATCCGATTCAAACCCCTCTAAAGCAGCACAAAAACAAAGATCAAATCAAGGTCGGGTGTTACCGGGTGCTCAACCCGATGCAACCCCCTCTAAAATATCGCAAACACAAGGCCTACATAAAGATCCAGGGGATAAGCCATCAGTTGCGGACGAATCAGACGTCAATCAAGTGGTATTTGTTGGTGAAGATGAATCAGAGATAGTCCGTAAGCAAATGGATGATCTGATGCAAGATCTTGGTCTCGATGCGGACAGCTTTCGTTATTGTGTTGGTGGGGTTGATAAAGATCGGAATGAAAAAGCTTATGCTGTGACTTGTACACGTGATGCGTCTGGGGATTATTTTGTTCCTGACGTTGATGAAAAAGAAGTTCTGGATGCTGCTAAGAGGGATGGTTTTTCTGCGCAGCAAGTACAAGTGTCTTGGAAAAATGCAGAAGGTGAACTGGATAAGGATACGCAACTACCTGCATCTTATTACGCTGCATTAACTGGATTGCTCGAGGCACTTGAGTCAATGCCAGGTAAGAAAATCAGAATAGATGGTTGTGAAGATATGCATTTCTTTAGAGGTATTTGTGATGCGGTGTGCATTCATGCAAAAAAAGGCGCGTCGTCACTGGATCTAATGAATCGTTATGTTAGCAATTTCAGTGAATTAAATAGCCAGTTTAAACACGAGCCAAATCGTATGGAACAGGTTAACCGTTTAGCAAAAATCAAAACATATCAGGCCAGTGCTCAAGCTCAAGCTACTGATTTAGATGGTAAAAATTCTATAGGTTTGAATATCACTGGAGGTTCGGATATCAAAGGCGAAGAACCCCAAAGTAATTTATAGGGGAAGTTGATGATGTTTGGTTTTGATTGGGGGATGTAGTGATGCGGGGACTCGGGCAAGCCGCTATATATTTTGCGCAGAAAGCAGGTTTCATCGACACAATGGAGCCAATGACGCGGTTATATATCCTGTATCTTAACTCTATTGATGTAGAAGCTAAAACAGATCTCATTGATATTACTGATAGTGAACAGCTTGACCCACCCGTGAATGTTGTGGAAGGAAGCGCCTTGTACCTTAGAGGATTCCTGAATGGTATGGGTCCATTAATGCGCTTAAAGATTGATGGTCGTACTTATCCCTCTGTTTACGAGTTTGATCAGTATCTTAAAGCGCAAAAAGACCATCCTTCTGAGAACGCAGAATTGTTTCAAGGAACAAAGCCTTCCGAAAATTTGCCTTTAAGTCTAAAAGAAATACAGGAAAAACTGGAAAAACTGTTGTTAACATTTACGTATGTGGATACAGATAAAGTTTTTCAAGCTGGCTATTCAGCATCATTGCGAGATCTTAATGCTGCTGGATGTGTCCTCTTACAAGAGTTGTATAAGCAGTTGCCGGATCGACAATTGGAGATTCGTCGGCTTGCAAAAGATTATATCTTATCTGTTGTCGAAGATTATAATGAACGTCCAGATAGTGACCGAATCGCGCAATTTCAGTTTTTGACGGAGAATTTTATCAGTCAAGATCCAGCTATATTGCAGTCATTCAAACAAGATCTAGAAAAAATTAGTCCAACCAAATCGTGGATGAAAGAATGTTTGACGTTAGATGGGAAAAAAATCACATGGCATATGCCACCGGAACTGTCTTATGAAGCATGGCTTAAACAAATTGATTGGAAACATTTTTTTGTTCAGGGGTTTGGTATTTTTGCTCAACAGGGCTCTTTAAATAATGTAGTCCAAAGTTTAACTGATGGCTCCCCCCCAGGCGTAGGTTCTAACGCGACGACAAGTAAAGCAGTTGTTGGTGCTAGTTTCCCAGGTGTACATCATGGTAATATTACACCAATTGCTACTGATTATCTAACGACATCAAGCCAGAATCCTGGTTTTAGTTTCATAACTTCATCTGATCCTGTAAAGTTTGGTGAGATCCCAATTGATCGTAAAGAGCCAGATACAAATAATAGCTTAAATCCTGGGTGGCAGCCTTATGGACTGGAGTCCTCTAATTTTTCCTTAGACGTTAGTGAAGATGTAGTCCCCCAAGTCAACCAAGGCGTCAAACGCGTCAAAGGCAGGCAAGTATCGAGTATAGTTAGTCAATTTGAATCAGTGTCAAAAGATAAAGATTCTTATGGTAGATCTGAACAACTTACTATTAATACTGGTGTTAACGTTAAAGCTCTTGCTGGTGCAATTGAGGAAAAATTAAAAGCAGACATGCAGAAGCTCAAAAACGATGTAAACGATGCTAAAGATCTCAAAACGTGCAAAACGAAATGGTCTCACTACGCAGATCTAGAGAAACAATGTGCTACTAAAAAGGCTCCAGATCTCCAAACAGAACTCAAAACAGTAAAAT
>DCKN01000012.1:1482-6063 GCA_002320385.1 Proteobacteria bacterium UBA1673 | reverse complement strand
AATGCACGGTTTCAGGATTCGGGGGCAAGCAATACGATTCATGCCTATGTGCACATTCGCGGTAATGGAGCTGCTCTAGATGGCAGTCGAGATCTACTCTTCAGTTATGATGCAGGTGCAAGCAACACGGGGCTCAATAGTGCTAACATTAAGCGCCTAACCATTGGTGTCGGGAACACGCTGCCCACGGGGACACTCAATCCAGCTAATGGTGGCAGTTTTGCAACAACCTCAGATTTTGATAACAGCACCAATCTCACTAGTATCACAAAAGTCGTCAATAACGACTCAAGCTATACACAGCTGGATCATTATTTCGCAGGTACAAGTAGTTACAGCTTGACTGGCACCACAGCAACCGAACGCAGTGATACTAGCTATGTCTACGATAAAACCACTTTTGGCACGGATAATTGTGGCACAAGTAACGCTGGGGCCGTAGGTGTAGTCATTTATGTAAGTATTGCCGATATCTTACAAGTACCCGCCGGTGATTATGATGCGAGCATCGCATTTGGCTTTGAGGCCAATGGAGGAACGTGATATGGCAACAACCCAAAACCGCCAGCTAGATGTTGCAGGCACGCCAGACCACAAACGCCCTGTTTTGATGCTTGCACAGTGTGTCAGTTTGATCATCCTCAGTACAAGTCAGGCATGGGCCGTCGCTGATTTTGCAATACCAGATGGCGGCAGCGGTCCAATCGAATCCGCTTCGACATCGTTCAATGTCACTTTTTCAGCTGCTGATTTACAGTATTTGCAAACAGGGTTGGGCAGTAATTCTAATGTTGTACTGGTGCCACTATTTAGTTACCAGGTCTGTTTCAGTCAAAACGTCAACAGCGATTCACTAGTGACTACCATTGAAAACACCACCTGGCCAGTATTACGTTCAACCCAAAGCGGCCAGGACTATGAGGTACCGATTGCGCTACAAATCTCAGGCAATGGACTAAGCAGCTCGGGTAGTCAAAATATCCTCTTCCTAAAAGATGATACTGACGTCGCGAAGACAGTTCAGATATTGGCTGATAGTGTCTTTTCAAATAATAGTCAATTAAACACCAGTGCAACATTCGCCGTAACGGCCTACAGCGGTAAGAAAAAACGGTTTAATGATACATCAACCGATGCAGATGATAAGCTAGATCATTTCACCAATGGCGGGGTATCGCACCAAGCGGGTCGATCAACACCTGCAGCGGCATCAGATTCGCAGTTTGTCTACAATCAAACAACGTTATCGCATTGTACTGCGGTATCTGGAATGGGCTTAACTGCGGCCATCACCATAACAGGCTATGCCTACATGCGTGAATTGTCTGAAAACCCTGCAGGCGCCTACACATTGTCAGAAAGCTTACAGCATAAAATCCATCCAATAAGTTAGTAAGGAAAGCCCATATGAAGCAAAATGCATTACAGAGAAAGTCACTGAATATGATACGGTCGCTGCTAGCGCTAGGCATACTACTCATGATGAGTCTTTCTGCCGAGGCAAGACTGCATGTGGGCACCAAATACCTCAAGCTCGATCAGAAGCCAGTGGGATTTATCGAACTGTGGAACTCAAGTGACAAGACCATGTACATACAAGTCGACGCCTTCAAGTATACAGTGGATCAAGACGGTAAAGTCACTGAATTTCGCAGTCGCAACCCCAAAGAGTTGGGGCTTCTCTACACCCCTAATAAGATTGTGATCAAGGCAGGTAAAAAGAAGCGACTTAGGGTCACAGCATTTAACAAAAATTTAGGTAATAAGCATGAGTTCTACAAGTTGACCTACAACATTCTTAACAAACCTCATGATCAAATCGCCAGAGAAGAAGGAGCCATGAGCGCATCAGTACGCATCGGGATTCTTTACGAGACGCTGATTGATGTCGGCCAAGCGCCATTGCGCTATACAACCAAGACAGCAGCCCAAAAAGGCAACAAACAACTTCGTATCACCAATACCGGCAACGCACTCATGAGCATTGGACCTTTTTATCAATGTAAAAATGAAAATCAATGCGAAGGCTCATACATCTACACATCCTTGATCCCAGGTCAGTCATTTAATTATAGCATCAATCAAAACCTACCAACACGCTATATCAAATACGATATTGGTAGCTATTATGGACGCAAACAACGGCAAGCAACAAAGAAATTGACATAGGATTATGAGACGACTTAAACTACTAATATTCCTTTTATGCAGCATTTCGCTTGTGGGATGGGCAGAAGACTGGGTCCCAAAGGGCTTCGAGCACCTAGTGGATGGCGGCACTGAGACAAGCGTTGTTGACGTTTTTTACCAAGGTAGACTCATCGTCCAGACAGAAGCAGACTTTAGTGATGAAACGATTGAGTTTGCTGATCCATATGCAGTCGCTTATGCATTGCCCAACACCGTGATCAACAAAGAAGACATTGTTAAAGTACTATCCAAAAAAATCGATGCAAATGTTGATTTAAAATGTCCCTCTAACGATAAATTTGCCTACATGCGCTGTATGCCACGTGCTGATGTCATAGCAGCGGTATTAGATCGTAATCGGTATTCGGTCGTACTGTATGTTGCACCTGAATATATGAAGGACAATGATATAAGACTTGAGGACGAAGCATCATTCTTGACCCCATCAACTGATCATCTTACTTATTCCAGCCGCTTCGGTGGAAACTTCCTTGGTGGTACCGAGAGTTATATCTATTCCCTGCGCAATTATCAGTATCTCAGTAAAGGCGCTTATTCCATACAGATGCAATCCTTACTCAACCACAACAGTTATTGGTCTGAAAATGGGGTATCAGATTTTTATATTTACGATTTCTCAGCCAACTATACTAAGGAACGACGCCATTATGCACTTGGACTATTGTCGACGCCTGCAAGTTATTTCATGCCCATGGAAAATATTGTCGGCTTTCAGCTCAAAAGCACCAATCGCTTACGTCGAGGTGGTATTATTGAGCGTGCCACACCGATTGAGATTGAAGTTGCAGTACCGTCGATCGCAACATTTTATGCCAATGGTCAACAGATCATCAGCCGCAGCTTTAACACAGGCATGCATATCGTAGATACCAGCGCGTTTCCATCAGGGGCTTATAGTGTTGATATTGCGATTGAGGGCATCGATGGCAAAGTTGAGAAAAAAACAGTCTATTTTCTTAAAAATACCTCAGGGGTCGAGCCTGGATATCCAGAATATAATTTATCTTTTGGTTGGAATCGGGGTGACGGAGGTGATATCACACCAAATATCACAGGAGATTTCGTCCTCTATTCTTACTATGCTTTTGCATACAGTAACCGCTTATCATTGTATCTCAATGCTGGTTATGATGAGTCCTTTCAGGTATCGGTTGGTCCGGGGTTTTACTGGCGTCCGCATGAATACATTCGACCAACCTTTGCTTACGATACCAAAGATGGATTTATGTATTCTGCAGCTGCAAGGAGCCAAATTCGTGGTGTCAACGTGGGTGGGTCCGTAACCAAAACACGTAAATCTATTTACGATCACGGCCACATGTATAATATATTTGCGAACTACAGAAATCGGTATCTTGGGACACTTTATACCAGCTACACCGTCAGTAATAATGTAAATTTCCAGGCTTATTTACGCCGTCCTCTAGAAGTATCACTGTTTTCTGCGAAACCGCTTCGTCTCAATGCAGAGCTTGGCACCAATCAGGATCATCATTACATCAGGCTTGCGGCAACACAAGTCATCGTGAGCAACAAATCTCAATCAGGTACCGTTACATCCAACGTTGCTAAAGATTCAGCCAAAGACGAGTTTACTAACACTTCAGCACTGACTTACAACACCAATTACGTCCCTCGACCCGACGCGATCGTGACAGCAGGCATACGTGCCGATCAGAACAGTTTTTCTGTTGACGGAAATTTAAGACTCAAGCGAGAAGTTCTAGGAAATCAGCTCAACACATCTGTGGCAGCGCGACAAGTTTCTGGAGGCAAAAAAGAATACTATATTGACGCCAATATCTCGCGTAGTGACAGTGTTGGGTTTTATATCACCAAAGACGGCTTTGGGTATTCTCGAGACATGAACAGTTCAACCGGAGCAATTGTCGAACTGGAAGGTGAATTTGATCCTAAAGATCTATACGTCAATCATGGTAATGAGCGAATTAAGTTCAACAACCAAGGGGTCTCAAAGTTCATCAGCATACCTCCATATCAATCCTACCAAATCGATATCAGCAACGACTCTGAGCAAGCCTATGACATACAGGCTGTAGATGATAGCGATAGGGTTCGCTTATTCCCAGGAAATATCGCCATTGTCAAATATAAAGTCAAACGCAAATATCCTTTATATGCAAGTTTTAGCTGTTGGGACCAAACACTAGCCAATGAGACCCTCGTATCGAGTATTGATACTTCAAGAACGGACCAATATGGCTTCACAACGCTAGATGTTGCCGCCGATGATATCATCTATGTTTTAAATGACCAGGGCAAAAAAAATAAGTTCATACGATTTAGTACCAAAGGCATTCGACCATCAGATGGTTTTGCTTTTGTCGATAATATAGAGTGTATACACAA
>DCKN01000012.1:0-1135 GCA_002320385.1 Proteobacteria bacterium UBA1673 | reverse complement strand
ACAAATGAGATTCAATATTTTTTAAGGCGGTAGTGTAATATGATGTATATTTTTAAAAAAACGATGAGATATCAAATCATACCAATGATGATATCAGTTTTATCGATACAAACCTATGCGAATGCATTCACAACTTCAAGTGTGTTTGACGTGGCAAGCTATAGTGATATCGTGTACATTCAGGAGCTTGAGTCATTACACTTATACCTTACTGAAGATAATATTCGACAAGCGCGTAACGATGCCGAAGCAAACCCGAAAGCAACTTCTATCATTGCTCAAAATGTCGAAGTATGTGTTTTAAGCAACAATATCGAAGGAATGTTTCTCAATGTAGCGCCAACAAGTTACGGGACGATCAGTGCCCAACAAGCCGGAAAGAGACAAGATAAAAAAACCAATGGCGATAAGCTTTTGTTTTACAATCGTGATCAAGATCACAGTCTGCCTTTTTTCCTGAGGGTGACCCCAAATCGTGAGGCCGAAGGCGTCAACCTGCTTGGCCGCAAAGACGATTTTACCATATCCGGCAGTGAAGCGCCTTATGGTTCCCTGTTGTATAATCTACAAGCCGGGCGGGACGGCAAAATAGATCATTTTGATCAAAAATCAAGCTACGCTGATACATACAAGAATAACGGCAACGGATGTACCGGTGGCCCTATACGCTACAATATTGAGATTATGTCCAGTGACATTGCCAAAGCCAGAGCTGGTCGTTACATGACTGCCTTTACCATCAGTGTCAAGAGTATTTCCTAGGTCGTCATGGTGTGAGCTCCCCCCCCCGAGATGCGTCTAGGATTTGGTCAGCAGTCCATCGAGATACACTAAAAAACAACAGCACAGAATCGCGCACTAGGGTTTTGGTGACAGCGCTTTGGATATGATCGTAGCTTGGGCGGTCAGCGGTACTTCGCCCAGTGACCGCTGACAAAATACGCAATCAGGCATCACAGCAAGCACAATACAGATTACAAGACAGCTTGTCGCCCGCTTGGTGATGGGCTTGTCAGTGCGAGATACGTCGCAAAACAATCAAGTAAAAGAAAAACCGCTTATGGCCAATCAATCATTGGGCAGTACATGGTTTGTTGCTTATGAGTCTGCGCAATCTGGAGTACCACTACTGAAG
>DCKN01000003.1 GCA_002320385.1 Proteobacteria bacterium UBA1673 | reverse complement strand
TTCAATCGCTCGAACAAGACAAGCGCGAAGCATGACGCTACCACAGACAGTTGCCCATTTAAAACCCATGCTCCATGCTGCAACTGGTAAATATAGTGCTACTATGTAAGGCATCCATAATGGTATCATATTGAATACTATCATAGATACTTGATCAGCATGAACCAGGTGCCCCAGCTCATGCAATAAAGGGAACTGGGTATGCATCATCGGGCCTGCATTGATGTACCTCTGAGCGGGAGGAATGCTGAAGGCCCCATTTTCGATTATTTTAATTGGAAAACTGGCCAACTGTCTAAATTTTTTTGTAAATCTCGTCTTTAGCTCATCATCCTCTCGTTGTTTCTGTATGCTCTGTGGAAAGCTTGGCGCATGATAGCGTGTCCATATTCGATAGATCACGGGCAAGACCGCCGCCAAGATAGCGAATCTTACAACGGGCAATGATAAAATGATTATCATCGTAGGATCATAGCGATAACTTAGGCATGCGATGCCAAAGCCTAGTATTATGCTACCTAGCCGGATCATCATGATCGCTTGCTTTGGTAGTGGGGTCCCTTCTGCGTTAAAATGACAGAACAAATACGGCGCATAGGCAGAATACCATTCTCGCATAGTCATACGCATCACATCAGGGAAGATGATACTTTCTACAAATACAGAAGCATCTAAGGTATATTGTTGTAGTGATTGTATCCAGTCGTTGATAGATGCTTTAACGCTTTTTCTGGGCATCCATTGGTTATACGGCAGTGCGATGGATTTATTTTCGCTGTTGGGTATGGACTGCGCGGTTGGGTTTGATGAGGGTATTGCTTGCATGAGGGTAAATTCTTATTGATCATTTTATTGTTATAATATTACTAACCGGCATCAATGTCAAGTCAATGTTATTTTTGTGTATCTATTCATTACCCTGATGGGAGGCCATGTTGTTTTTTATGCTTAGCGATGCGGACATTGCACCACTGCATCGCCCCGGGCGAACACAATACATGTTCAAATGGTCGCGACTGACGCTGCAGCAAAGTACATTAGCCCCAAGCTAAGGACACTGACTAGTGGATTCAATTATGTCATCGCAGCATATTTTTTCATTCAGGTCGTGTCTATCACTGGCGCATGCGATTTACTGGCTTTTTATTTGTCTGGCTATTAACACTCGGTGTCCGCGTGATAATCGTCAGATATTACAATGGCTGTACCGCTGTCACATTTGCACTTGTCCTTATTAACTACTGTAGAACCGCAGCAAATCTCTTTTTTTGGGTCATATACAGTAATATGACAGCATGCTTCCGTTGGATCATCTTTATCAATTACATTACCACCGCAGCATATTTGGGTTTTTGGGTCGTATTTATCCAGACCACAAGTATCTTCAGCAAAGGCACTGAGTTGCATCACACATAGTAAAAATAAGATTCTGCTTACTTGCATAGCGTATCCTTCATAAAACTTTCATCATACTAATCTTGCAAGCATGGTTCGCTTTGTCTACACCCTGGGTATAGGTAAACCGATACGATACCGGCATCATTATTTTAGGTTCAATCGTCTGTATTCAATTCACAATCGGCTATTTCTCTGGAAACTTTTATCTATTTTTTGATAATTAATCATGATAATCACCGCTATTTGGTCTATACGATTGTTAATTAATTATTTTGAGCATAGCATGCAACCACCTCGTGAAAATCCCCCAATTGATGTGTTAAAAGATCCACTTGTGCACTTACCCGATCCAAATGCCATTGTTGTACTCAATGATGATAACGACAGTTTTACCATCAAGGATCCAGAGCCAGATTCGCCATCCACTTCCGAAAATGAGTCTTATAAAGATTACTTAGAAAATAAATGTGATGCAATTATTGCGTCTAAGGATAGTTCGGACGACCAAGATTTAAACACCGACGGTATCACTGATATGCAAAACAATGAAAAGATTAGAATGGCGCTTGGATGGATCGAACGCTCAATTGCTATCGTTAAGATGAACAGAATTGATGACCAAAAGAAGCAATTTGCAAACAGAATCGCCGCTCGTAAAACACAAGGTGCGTATTTGTCTGCAGCTCATGCATACAATCTTAAAATCCTTGCCGAACAAATAGCTGCATTGGCACTGCCTATGTATCCCGCAGAAGATAAATCATATGCTAACAACTTTGTTTTTGCTTT
This sequence comes from Proteobacteria bacterium UBA1673, assembly GCA_002320385.1. Lineage (GTDB taxonomy): Bacteria > Pseudomonadota > Gammaproteobacteria > Comchoanobacterales > Comchoanobacteraceae > UBA7916. The sequence goes on along the minus strand of DCKN01000003.1, from coordinate 21,493 downwards.
ATATGTGGGCTTATTGTTTCCTGAGGAAAAATTATTACCCCAAGACTTAGAAGTACCCATTGTCAAACAGCTTGAGGATCTAATGGATAAGGCTATAAAAAACATCAGATTAGATGCATTGAAAGCCATTGACCCCATTATATTTGGACAATTAGATGAAAAACTCTGGGCCTATCACTGTGATGCATCACGTGATTTTTTGCAAGCTGTACAAAGGGAAACTGCGTATAATCCTAATTGCACTTCTGCTAATAGTATCAGCAAGCTTACGACCTCACTAACTGGGTGGTACCAAGAAAACATAAAGCAGAGATATGATGCTGTTCTCAAAGAGGCAATAAAACAGGGTTCAACTGATCCGCATGGGCAATCTCTCGAGCACATTCGATTACTGTCTGACCATGGTTTAAACCTCCAATGCGATGAGGTAGCTACGAATCTTGATAACGGTAACCCTGTGCAGTCAGTTATGGATCAATTTTATGCATCGGCTAAAGCACTATACTGTGGTTTTTCAAATGTTGTTAACAACTTAGATCAAGTTGACATAAGTAAAAAGCGAGCTTGTCTGGATGAGTCAGCGTTAAAGCAGCATGTTCTCGTTAAGAGTCAAGAAGACTTTAATAAAATTGAGGACAAAACAGATAAAAAAAATGTAAAGCGCCATGTAGAAAAACTTGAGATCATGCAACACCTTATCAGCCATCCTAAATCACGAGAACAATGCTTAAAAGATCTGGGCACGCTTAGTCCAGGTCCACCACCTGAGCAAGATCAAAATGAGTGGCTTGAAAAGTCATATGATTATTACAATAAATTATCTGACACAATTATGAACAATCTCAATCTAAAAACATCGATATTGACTCGTATTACCGATTCAATGAAAAAAATGCTGAATTTTCCAACAAATGATCCGTCTCCACAAGAACAGGCGAGCAAGAAAAAACTAAACCCACAATCAGAAGAAGTTAGCGCAAGAAAGATACACAGCTGGTGGCGCAGGCTCATGTCCAAGAACAATGAGTCTCGTAGCGATCCTTCACATGACAATCAAGCAAAACCTGATAGTCGTCAATCTGGTGGATCTTCATAACCCCGGTTATTATCAATTGATACACAATCGAGAAAACTAGCAAAGCCCCCAGAACTTGTCCCACTGTTTTGGATCAGTAAAGCTTGTGTGAATATTTTGCATACTGCGTAGCCAGGTCAGTTGCCGCTTGCAATAGCGGCGTGTGGCCACTATGCCATCATGACGCATCTTGGTATAGTCACACTTCCCTTGAACATAGGCGCTTACTTGGCGATAGCCAATAGCGCGCATGCTGGGATGATCCACAGTGAGCTTTGGGTATTTATCCCAGCACTGTTTGACCTCATCAATCAAGCCATGATCAAGCATATGATCGAATCGCATGGCTAAATTTTCTTTTAATACTGCTCTGTCTTTTGGCCATACGGCAAGCGTTGTTCCTTGATAATTATGTCCGCGTCGTCGAGGCTTGGCTTGCCACATACTGATCGGCTGGTTGGTTGAATAATAGACCAGCAATGCCCGCTCAATACGACACCAGTCTTGCGGCGCAAGACGTTTTGCAGTCATTGGATCTACCTGGTTCAGTGTATGCCAGGCCATGGCTACACCCCGAGTGTGTATTTCTGCTACTTTGGCGCGCGCCTGATCGGTGACTGGATCTACCGGCGATAATCCTTCGGTGAAGGCTTGCAGGTATAAGAATGTCCCGCCGACTAATAATGCTGTTTTGCCGCGTTGACGAATATCTCCTACTGCCTTTATGGCATCTGTCGCGAACTGCGCTGCTGTGTAACGCGCGTCTGCATCACAGATATCGATTAGATGGTGTTTGATGTCTTTTCGGGTGGCTGAATCAACCTTAGCGCTGCCGATATCTAAACCCCGATAGACTTGTACAGAATCGACTGAGACAATTTCAAAGCGATTTGGGTATTGTTGTGCCAGCTGTATGGCATAGCCTGATTTTCCCACCCCAGTTGGCCCAACGATGGCAATATAATCGAGATCCTGTATTTGATCAATGCTAAATGGCTGGTGGATCATTTATGACACTTAATATCTTTTATGGCATTATATCATAATGATAATTATATTTCTATGGTGACGATCGGTCTAGCTTAAGCGCGTCTGGTCTATACATCGCTGCTAAGACTTTGCTCTTTTCCTAGATGCATATGCCTAAAACAAAACGGGGCACAAGGCCCCGTCTTCTCTTGGAACAAGTCGTCTTACTCGTCTTCGTCGTCCCAATCCAGTGCCCCACCTGTTTGGTATTCTGTGACACGGGTTTCAAAAAAGTTCTTCTCTTTCTTGAGATCAATCATTTCACTCATCCATGGGAACGGTGTGGTTGCCCCTGGATACTCTTCGTCCATACCAATCTGACGCATACGTCGGTTAGCAATATATTCTAAGTACTCACGGAACATATCAGAGTTGAGTCCTAGCACGCCGTCTTGCATTGTATCAACTGCATACTCATGCTCAAGATCTACACCCTCTTTGATGATGTTGCGAATTTCTTTTTCAAACTCTGGTGTCCAGAGATGAGGATTTTCAAGTTTGATCTGATTAATCATATCAATACCAAAGTTGCAGTGCATGGATTCATCTCTCAATATGTATTGGAACTGCTCTGCTGTTCCCACCATTTTGTTGCGTCGACCCATCGATAATACTTGGACAAATCCGACATAAAAGAAAATCCCTTCAAACACCACATAGTAGGCAATTAAGTCACGTAGTAATCGTTGATCATTTTCTGGTGTACCTGTTTTGAATGTTTGGTCTGCTAGGCTTTGTGTAAATGGTAATGCGTAATTGGCTTTTTTGGCGACCACTGGCACTTCACGATACATGTTGAATATACGTGCTTGATCCAATGCCAAACTTTCTACCACGTGTTGATAAGCATGAGTGTGTACCGCCTCTTCAAACGCTTGTCGCAGTAGATATTGACGACATTCTGGGTTGGTGATATGGCGGTAAATACCTAGTACGATGTTGTTTGCAACCAGTGAATCAGCGGTTGAGAAGAAACCAAGGTTACGCTCGATGATGATTCGCTCTTGCTCGGTAAGCCCGTTGGGGTCACGCCATAGATTGATATCTGCAGCCATGTTGATTTCATTCGGCATCCAGTGGTTGGCACAGCCCGCTTGGTATTTATCCCATGCCCACATGTACTTAATTGGGTGTAACTGGTTGAGGTCCGCTCGGCAGTTGATCATTTGTTTTTGACCCACTGTTACTCGCTCTTCTCCTAGTTTTACGTTTTTTACCTCGTCAGGGATGTAAGCTTCGGTCACTGCTTCCATTGTTTGAATTTTAGTTGCCATTATTGGTCTCCTATTGGTTTGATATTTGCTTATTGGCACGCTTCGCAATCTGGATCATCGATTGAGCACATCTGTGGTGATGTATCAACCTTTACCGCATTGAGCGTACTTTCGTTAACGGATGATTTCTCAGAGTCAGTGGCACCTAATGATCTGAGATAGTATGTTGTCTTGAGCCCTTTGTGCCAGGCAAACTTGTATAACTTATCGAGCTTTTTACCAGAAGCCTGCGCCATGTATAAGTTGAGTGACTGACTTTGATCAATCCACTTAGCTCGTCTGGACGCAGCCTCAACTAGATAGGCAGTGTCAATTTCGAATGCTGTTTTAAACATATCACGAATATTTTTTGGTATTCGATCAATGCCTTGAACACTACCGTTGCTTATTTTCAACGCTTGTACCATCGGCTCATCCCACAAGTTGAGCGACTCGAGCTTGCGGACAAGATCGGGGTTCACCAGCGTGAATTCTCCTGATAGGTTTGACTTCACGAAAAGATTTTTGTAGGTGGGTTCGATGGATTGTGTTACGCCGCAGATATTAGCAATCGTTGCTGTTGGTGCGATGGCCAGGACATTCGAGTTACGCATGCCGTATTTGGCTACCTTTGCTTTGAGCGAAGCCCAATCTAGCGTTGAGGATTCATCTTGATCAATGTATTTTTCACCTCGTTGTTTCTTCAAAAGCCCGATGGAATCTAATGGGAAAATCTTTTGATCCCACAATGATCCAGCATAGGTATCGTAGGCACCGCGCTCTTTGGCAAGTGCGCACGATGCTGAAATTGCATAATAGCTGATGGCTTCCATAGAACGATCTGCAAAATCAATTGCAGCTTGACTTTCGTAAGAAATTTCTTGTGCGTAGAGCGCATCCTGGAATCCCATAATGCCCAAACCAACCGGACGGTGACGCATGTTGGAACGCCGTGCTTGCTCGACAGGGTAGTAGTTCAAATCAATCACATTGTCTAGCATGCGCATGAGGGTTTTTGTAGTCTTCTCAAGCTTGTCCATGTCAAGTTGTCCGTCTTTCATATGCTTGGTCAGATTGATACTCGCGAGGTTACAGACAGCTATCTCGTCTTTATTTGTGTTCAATGTGATTTCAGTACAAAGATTGGAGCTTTTGACGGTTAGGCGCCCTGCTGGGTCATCTAACTTGGACAAGTGGCTCTGTGGTGATCGAATATTACATGGATCTTTAAAAGTAACCCATGGATGTCCCGTTTCAAAGAGCATGGATAACATTTTACGCCAAAGAACGATCGCATCGATTTTTTTTGATAGTAGCTTACCTTCTTCCGCCTGTTTCTCATATGCGATGTACTTCTCACGAAACTCGTCGCCGAAGCAGTCGTGAAGATCTTCAACTTGATCTGGTGAGAATAAAGTCCATGATTGCTTTTCTATCACGCGCTCCATGAATAAGTCTGGCACCCAGTTTGCGGTGTTCATGTCATGCGTTCGTCGTCTGTCATCTCCAGTATTTTTACGAAGCTCAAGAAAGTCCATAATGTCCAAATGCCATGATTCTAGGTAGCCACATACAGCGCCTTTACGTTTACCACCTTGGTTGACAGCAATGGCTGTGGCGTCGGCCACGTTCAGAAAAGGAATCACACCAGATGATAATCCATTCGTCCCTTTGATTTTTGCACCCATTGCACGAACCGGGGTCCAGTCATTACCAAGGCCACCAGCAAACTTTGACAATAGCGCGTTGTCTTGAATTCCGGAGTAAATACCTTGTAGACTATCGGGTATTGTAGATAAGTAACAGCTTGACAACTGAGAATGAATCGTACCTGCGTTGAACAATGTTGGGGTTGATGACATGGCATCGAATGTTGAGAGCACATTGTAGTAGCTGATCGCAGCTTCCTCGCGATTTTTATCTTTGAGTGCTAAGCCCATCGCAACCCGCATGAAAAATATCTGTGGTAACTCATAGCGAACTAGGTTTTCATGAATAAAATATCGGTCGTAAAGCGTCTGTAGCCCCAGGTAAGTGAATTGGTAGTCCCGACTACAATCCATGGCTTCAACAAGCTTTTTGGTGTCAAACGCTTCCATCTCAGGATTTAAAATTTTGTTATCAATACCTGCTTGAATAAATTGTGGTAATAACGCTGCGTAGTTTTCAGTATTGTCTGTGAGCTTGCGGTTTTTATTATCATAGTATCCGAGTCCCTCATCGAGAATTTTCTTACGTAAAATGCGTGCAGCGACAAAGCTATAGTCTGGGTGGCTTTCAATTAAACAGCGACAACTCATAATCATAGCGTCTTGTAGACCAACGTAATCGATGCCATTAAAAATAGTACGATAAGTCTCTGCTGCTACTTTTTCTTGGCTCAGGTGCGGGTAGTCAACAAAAACTGTTTCGAGAAAGCTTGTCAGGTCGGATTTATATAAATTAAATGTCTGATTCTCATCTATTTTGATTGTAACTGATGGCTCATCTTTGCTACAAAACTTCATTTGTTGATTCAACTGCTTCAATCGGTTGCGACGAACTCTGGCTTTTTCGTCTCGGTATAATACATAAGCACGTGCAACTTCGTGGAAGCTTAATTCCATGAGCGAGTACTCGATCTGAGACTGAATTTGTTCAATTTCTATTTTGTCTTTTGGCGCTGATTGTAAGAGTTTTTGCACGACTTCTGATGTGATTGTCTCGGCATTTCTTACACAGGCTTGCTTGTCTTCATCATCTCTGTAAACATCAAGAAAAGCGCGTAGTACTGCTTGGTAGATTCGCATAGGGTCGAAATCCCTGACTCGTTCAGATTGTGTTCTTGGCACAATCTTGACGGCATAAGTTTCCAGTCCCATTTTCTGTAGTTGGCTTTTTGCTTCCTCGCTTGTTGGTTCACTCTTAATTGATAGCTTGCAAGCTTCAGCAGCAATCTTGATTAGCTGTCGATCGCGCTTACTAAATTGTTGATTTGTCAAAGGGTTGATAAAAGCGCCTTGTTGTTGATTGATTTGTTCTATGAGCTGTTCAAGGTCAAACTGATACTGACAGGATGTGAATAAAGTCGATGCATGTTTATCAGTCAACTGATTGATTGGCTTGCGTCTAGCCAGTAAAAGAGATAAGTCATAAAACAGCTCTGCGAGTTGCTGTTGTGTTCTGTAGCTCTTGGCGTTTTGTTGTATGAACCCTTGACAAGTTTCTAATTTTTCAATCAGTGTGCCATGCGCTGTTTCATCGTTTTGTTGAAATACTGCGTTGACAAGATCTGATACCTGCTTGAGATAATTGCTTTCCGAGGCGTTATTTTCTGCTAACTCCTCATCTTCGTGTCTGACGCTTTCTAACTGAAAACGAATGTGCTCGGCATGTGACTGCATTGCCTGAATTTTGTCGGTGTTTTTTCGCGTTTGAACTTTCATTGATGACTGGCTCCGTATCTATATGTAGTATCTAAAATCAATTACAACTACAACATAATCCATTTTTTATGATTAAGCAATAGTTGTTGATGTAATAAAATTAAAAAAAACTTTAAGGTTTTAATTAGCTTATTTCTACTCAAAAATTTAACATATTCTACATCGTGAAGCACGTCTGTTTTTGTTAGTTTTGTCACCTTTGATTTAGGTCCTTCATGTATCGAATTTTTTATTTCTAGATCGCACTCGAAAGTTTATGAATTCTATTTTTGTTGTTATTTTATTTGTTGGGATATGCCCTTGATAGATTTGTTTGCGCAAGCTTATGCTATTTGTACAATTGGTATTGATCACAGTCATGATGGCGTGCGTAATGATATGTCTATGGTGACACTTGCTTGTGGTATGTATACTGTTGATTTCTATCATTGATTGGCATAGTGCATCCATCATAGGCAATCTAGAATGTCACTAAATACGTCTCATCTAGCTGATTTTCTTCATTCTTCATTATGGAATCACCTATTTTTATCATGTAACCCCATTATCATCTTCAACCACTTTGGCAAATGATATTGGTGATTGAGGAACTGGTCAACTGAGAAATACCCTGGACCAAACAGTGCAAAACAAGCAATCATAGCTATCCAGAGTACTGGATACTCCCATCCGCCTCCTGCACTGACCCAAATAAACCCTTTGGAGAAATGTTGTCCCAAATACGTCGCAATGAATAAATATAGACAAGTGCACACAGCTGTTAGACGTGTGAGTAATCCAGTGCTTAATGCCAACGCTGCCGCAAACTCGCATAATCCTGCAATAATGACGACCAACCACGGCAATGGGACGCCTAATTGACTGAAAGCCAGCACATCGATATCCCTCGTCCCTGGCCCTGTGAATAGCTTTTCTGTGAAATGAGGAATAAATACAAAACCAAGCATCATGCGCATTAATAGAATGTGCCACTCAAGACGTTTTACGGATAGATGTTCGCTTGTTTGATGTAATGTCAAATCAACCCAAGCGATATCAATTAACATCGCAACTTTAATCATTGACGTCATTGCTGCAAGCCAGATGATGATATTATATTCACCAATGACCGAAATTCTCCAAGCGGTTAATAGCGTAAACAATGCGATCATAAAGTTGATCGACGCATGGTGATTAAATCTTGCCAACTGCGTTCGCATCAATACGAAAAGTCCGCTTAAAGTGAAGAATACTGTCATCCATATTTGTAACTGTTGGGGCTGATGAATCATCGCCCAGATACTCAAACCTAGACATCCCAAGAGCCCTAACCAGTAGCTTGCAATTAAAACCCAATTGGGACGTATGTCATAAACGGGTAGTGTGTCTTCGGTTTTATGTCTGGCGTTCATTTGCCCTCCCTTTGATGTCTCTGCTGATTGTATTCACTGACTATTTGCACTGGCTGTTTTGAAGCATTGAATTCTCACTCACTCATTTGCGATGATTTTTCTTTTGGTAATGATACTGCAACTCATGCTCAAATTTACACTTCACTCGATCGTGGGCTTGTTTAAATGGTTGCTTTGTGGCTACGAGTTTATGAAAATCGCCATTCATTGCTGATCGTTGCTTCTGGTAATGCAGCATATCTTTACCAATAAAAGCCCTTTGCTTTTCAGATAGCGCGCCATCACCGATGAGATTCAGCGTTTTTTCTTTCAAGGTATTGTTTTTCTCAACACTTGATATTGGTGACCCTAGGCTTTTGAGTGCAGGACATTGGCAGTCTTGCGCCACTGCGGTCGTCCATGCGCCGCTACCGAGAAGCACCTTAAACTTTTGTAGCGATGCTTTCTGGTCACAGTCAAAATGATCTGTCATTTCAGGCAGCCCCTGATTATCGTTACTGCGAATTGCATTGGTCCAATAGTCATAATTCGCTTGAACACATTGCTTCATTACGCCTGTTCGATCTTTGCCACTTTTGCATTTGATATTGATCATTGTTGCATCATTGAGTAGCGCGACACTTGTCAACAGACCTGAAGTAAAGTTGAGTACCTCATGTGGAAAGTTTTGCTTGCTATTGGCATAAGTCTGATAATGCTTCAAGGTGTCATTAAGACACGCGATACTTCTAACAACTTTTGCCACTTGACCACTATCGGCAAAATCTTGACCGTAGAACTGCATTGCGTGTTGATGTATTGCTGTCAGTGATGCCGCAAGCGGTGATAAACGATCGTGACTTGGATGCTGAAGATAGCTTGTGATCTGTCGCTTTAATTGATTGATATCGATACCAACTTCCTGTGCCATTGCGTGTTGATCAAGGCATAGTATTGAGGCGTAATTATCAATTAATCGATGCATGACAGTACTCATTTCAGGTATCTGTTCGCTCACATACGTGAAATACTTTCGACCATGTACAGCAAGCGGTGTATTGAGAGGTATTAGAAAATCTTTAAGCCCAATGGACTGGTATAATGATGTGTTGACTTCTTTTATTGCTGCGTCACGTTGTAATAAATTCTGATGCTCTTCGTCCATCATCTCTCCGAAAACAGGTATGCGCCGCATCATTTTGCTTGCACTTGAGCCGTAACGTTTTTTACTGATGTAACTTTGACAATCATTGAGTATGCAAATTGGGGTTAATTGAATCTGTCGCCCGAATACATCTTTTGATTCACAAAAATTCTGATATTGAGCTTGATCTTTTTGGCCCATTCCAATACCGGTGGCGTTGAGAATCAGCTGCTTGATATTCAGTGACAACACTTTTTTAACCAGCGATTGGCTGTAATATTTGGTCTTAGAACGAAGATCACCATTGGTCCAATAGGTCAATGTTGGAACACCTTCTTTTTTAAACCGAGTCACTTGCGCATTTGGAGCATACCAGTCTCTCTCCTGGGATCCAACTGCGAGACGAAGTGGGTTATCAGTATCAATAAATTCTTTCTGTACATTTTTGATGATTTTGTCAGCAGCACTCATCGATTTGTCATTCATTGATGCTGTCTCTGCTAATAATTTGTCTTGATCAGGATGTGCAAACTCCCAACTTTGCGATTGAATATCGATGGCTTGTTGTTGATGGCCAAAATCAATATGTGTCTTCACGCCCATACGGTCAAACAATCGCCACATCACTCCAGCATTACGCAGCTGATTAAACTCTTTTCTTGAGCCAATCAAGCCAAATTCTAACAGTACATCGTAGATATACTCTCGGGCATGATCTGCCATTGCAATGCCATCAAGAAAAGCGTTGTCCTCTGTTGATTCGCACACATGCCTATATCTTTTAAAATATCCAGTGATATCTTTTAAAGCCATCACTTTATCTTGTGGCCTGAGCTGACTGTGCATAATGGCTTTTCTGGCCATTTCGATAACACTTATGCCCATCCATTCCGGAGTTTTCTGTAGCTGATAATGATGATAATCATCATCGAGTATTCGCTGTGCCTCTACTTTTCTAACCAAGGTATTGGAATTTGATTCGTAGCGAACAGAAGGATCATCCTCGATCATATTCAATCGATATTGTCTCAAGTCTTGTTGTAACTGCTCACTTAGATGAGTGGCAAATTGGACATGGGTATCTTTGTCGAAAATGGCCATGCGCGTCTCTCTTTTTGATTAAATGTGTAACGGTATAGATCATCATGGCCATATTTGTCATGAAAAAGTTTAGGTTATGCGATTAAAAAGTCAGTCTTGTGACTATTGCACGTAAGTTTGAATTATTTTTTCTGCCAAATTGTATTTTTTGATCTATACCTAAGTTAAGAGAAAAAAAGGAACAAACGATGAGTATGACTAAAAAACATTTCGAAGAAAAACAGGAACTGCACAGTGTACTTGTTAAGCAGATTGTCGATTTGATTCGAAGTAATGATTTCATATTATGGTGCCGGAATATTCACAACTCAGTCAAATATGATGAGCTGGCAAGTGACTTAGAAAAATTCAACAAAGAGTTGATGGACAATCAAACTAATATTGTTGAATGGTACTTAAAGTGTCAACAACTCAATGCTGATATTGTTGCGAACCTACTTTCCTCTATTGCATCACAACTTACCGAGAAAGTTACCGAAGTTCCCGTTATTAAACAGCTGGTTTATTTGATTGATCAACTGGTCATAGCTGGACTTAACTGCGCGCACTATGTTCTTCATCATGGCCGCCCAAGCTCAGAGGAAATCGTTGAACGCAAAGAGGCATCCTGGCCTCAAAAATGGTACCAAGAACATATTAAACCGAGTTTTGACGAAATCAAAGATGCTTTTCATTCAATCAGACTCAAACATGATACCAAAGAATCGCTGACGCCTGCGCACAAACGATTGTCAACGTTGAGTGCAGCCGTAACCATTACAGCAAGCTTGATCAAACTCCAAGCACACATTGTCACTGGATTATTGACTGTCCCAGCAAAATTATCTGGCAATGTGATCAATGACGTAATCGAAAAAATTCAACCACACTCAGTTGTGCTATTTTTAGGCAACATGATCAAGGAACTAATCAAAGTGATTGTCAAAATACCCATTGAGGCAGAAGCTGTTTTACTCAAACAGATGCAGAATCTTGATCGGGTTTTTCAGGCAAACATGCAGGCATTTGAGAAGGGAATAGATGATACTCAAGTTGATGAACAATCTCATTTTCCTGTTGTCAAAATGTGATTTTCACACAACGTCGTTATCTATCTAGTATGCTTGATCACTCATGATTGCTCGTCTTATCCCATGAGCATATGATAAATGATCCTATCGCCAAACTCTGAGCACTTAATCGGCTGCACATCTAATAGAAAACGCGCAAAGTCGTAGGTAACTTCTCGGTTTGCGATCGCGGACTGGACGCCTTTTTGAACCAAATCAGCAGCTTCGTTCCAGCCCATATATCGAAGCATCATGACAGCAGAGAGAATCAACGAAGAAGGGTTAACCTTATCTTGTCCGGCATATGCTGGTGCTGTGCCGTGCGTCGCTTCAAATAGTGCGCACTGGTCTCCAATATTAGCCCCAGGTGCAATCCCAATACCGCCAACTTGTGCAGCAAGTGCATCAGAAATGTAGTCGCCATTCAAATTCATGGTTGCAATCACCTGGTAGTCTTGTGGTCGCAGTAGAACTGCTTGCAAAAACGCATCGCAGATTTCGTCTTTAATGACCACCTCTCTGCCATCGAGATGTATGATGTGCCAGGGACCTCCCTCGAATGGTTTTGCTTGAAACTCGTCTCTGGCTAACTCATAGCCCCAGTTTAAGAAGCTGCCCTCAGTGAACTTCATGATATTACCTTTGTGCACCAAAGTGACCGAATCATAATTGTGATCAATGGCATACTGAATGGCTTTCCTAACCAATCGTTGACTGCCCTCTTTAGAGATTACTTTTATTCCTAGACTGCAGGATTTAGGGAACCTGATTGAGGTGACACCGAAGTCTTTGGTGAATAACTTAATCAATTGCTTAGCCTCAGATGAATTGGCAGGAAATTCAATGCCTGAGTAAATATCTTCCGAATTTTCTCTGAAGATGTCCATGTTTACTTTTTCCGGTTCCTGCATTGGGCTGGGCGTCCCGGGGAAGTATCGAATGGGTCGGTGACATACATAAAGATCAAGCTTCTGCCTTAGCGCGACATTCAGGGAACGAATTCCGCCAGAGACCGGTGTTGTGAGCGGACCTTTGATACCGATGCCGTATTGGTTGAATAGGTCGATTGTCTCATCAGGCAACCAAGCATCTTCACCGTACACACGACATGCTTTCTCTCCTGCAAAGATTTCAGTCCAAATGATTTTTCGGTTGCCGCGATAAGCGATCTCAACGGCTTTATCGATCACGCGCAGCATGACTGGTGATATATCAACCCCAATTCCATCACCTTCAATGTACAGAACAATTGGGTTATCGGGGACTACTATTTTACCGTTTTTATGAGTGATTGGACTACCAGATTCTGGCACTGATACTTTTTTGATTTTGGTCGACATTAATTTCACACATCAATTTCTGCTTCATCCTAAATCATGACCTGATTTTTGTCAAGAAGACTCGATGGTTGGGTAACGGCGTGCTTCTTGCGATGATTTGCTTTGGTTAGACACCGATTTTCCTTCATTTTTTTAGTAATCAATGTTAAAATGTTAGCTTTGACATTGTACTGATATCAGCATGCATAGAAAAAGAATCGTAGTGGGACTATCTGGGGGCGTTGACTCCGCTGTTACTGCTTGTCTACTGAAAAAACAAGATCATGAATTGATCGGTGTGTTCATGCGTAATTGGCACGATGACGAGAGTCATTGTACGAACGCGATTGATGAGCAAGACGCTCGTAAAGTGTGTGCAGATCTTAATATTCCGTTTCATACAGTTGATTTTAGCAAAAATTATATGGATAAGGTTTTTGTGAGCATGTTGGCGGATTTGCAACGAGGCTACACCCCTAACCCCGATATTTTGTGTAACCAAGAAATTAAGTTCAAGGTATTACTGGATTATGCAATGACGCACGATGCTGATTATCTTGCGACTGGCCATTACGCACAAATTAAAGCGCTAAACGGTGAGCCTGCACTTGCAGAAGCGGCCGATGCTAATAAAGATCAAACCTATTTTCTGTCACGCCTACCCCGCTCAGCCCTCTCGAAAATTCTTTTCCCTATTGGCGCATACAAAAAACCTGAAATAAGACGTTTAGCACAGTCTTTTTCATTGGATAATGCTGCAAAAAAAGATAGTACGGGCATTTGCTTTGTGGGAGAACGTCGCTTTAGAGATTTTATCAGTGAGCATCTCCTCGACAAGCCTGGAAATATTATTGACGACAGCGGTAGCGTGATTGGCCAGCACCGAGGACTTTTCTATTACACGATCGGACAACGTAAAGGGCTAGCGATCGGTGGGCGTTCTGAAGCTGATGAACTCCCCTGGTTTGTTCTTGCTAAAGATATGCAACACAATCAGTTGATCGTTGGCCAAGGTGATCAACACCCCGCTCTATACAAACAATCACTCATTGCTAAGCACGTGCACTGGCTTACCCAACCAATGAAGTCCAATTCCCCGATTCAGGCATATGCACGTATTCGACATCGACAATCTTTACAGCATGCGACAGTGCGTATTGATGATGATAGACTTGATGCACAATTTGTTCAACCGCAGAGAGCGATTACCCCAGGACAGAGTATAGCCGTCTACCAAGACCATTTTTGTATTGCGTCTGCTATTATTGAGGCATCGACCGAATGACCATGATACAAGCGCTCCACGACACCCATTTGAGTTATTTGATTGCACAACGATGCATGTCGAGTACCGATCAAGGCATCTGCATTATTCTTGATAACAACAATAAGATGACGCAGACACTGAATGAGCTAAAAACATTTCTACCAACTGCGCTCCATCGGCGTCTATTTGTATTACCTGACTGGGAAACATTGCCCTATGATCATATCAACGCGCACAAAGAGATTATCAATAGAAGAATCCAAACGCTTTATGGTATTAGCCAAACACCAGCACCCATTCTGTTGATGAGTGCTTTGTCGTATAGTATGCGTCTGCCGCCAAAATCATTTATTATCAGGGAAAGCTTTGTTTGTGCTGTTGGCCAAACGATGTCAGTCGAAGGTTTTCGTAGCTTGATGCTCGCCAAAGGCTATGATGAGGTTAAAGAAGTTAGTGACGTAGGTCAGTTTGCCATACGTGGCTCTATTTTAGACATGATTCTCAGTGATCATACACAAACTGGCTATCGAATAGAGTTATTTGATGACGAGGTGGATAGTATTCGCTTGCTAGATGTTGCAAATCATCGCAGCCATACGCCACTTGAGTCGATTGATATTCTCCCTAACCGTGAGTATCTCTACACGCATGATGCTAGCAAGATATGCCAACAACGAGAGGCATTATGCCCCGAATATCTTCGTGATGACTTACGCAAAAAATTGAAAAACCTAACCCTCTTAAGTGGTATCGATTATTACCTGCCTTTTTTGCACGCTGCGCTAGACAGTATCCATGACTACTTACCCGCGAATACATTGTACATTGCCCAAAATAAGATTGACGAGATTACCAAAGAAATTCATGCGTATATGCATGAGCGATATCAAGCTCAAATACAGATGAATCGTCCCGTTGCTCATCCCGACAGTCTTTGCCACCAAACCACAGCAAGTTTGTTACCGCATTTGTGTTTCTATGTCATAGATCAGCCATCCATGGTTTCAAGTGCAGTTTTATTACCAGCACTGAATGATGATGAACACACGTTTGACCAAAACGTTGCATTACACGAGCTTTTTTCTAACACTCCGTCTATGCGCATCTATGCGCCAAATGCTGCACGAGCAGAAAATCTTTATCACTGTCTCAAGTCTGATTCGCTGCCTTTTACCCTTGTCTCTGACGATCCCTCATCGCTCTTTGACCAGCGTGATTCTGATTCAGCAATTATCACCACGGGTAGATTACGTACTGGCTTTATCTGCCTCCAAACCCATACGGCTTACATCAGTGAAAATGACTTTTTGGGCCGCATTATTGATTATGATGAATCGATGCATGCGTCAAAGTCGTCGTTTAATGCGGAACAGGTAGAAAATTGGCAAGTGGGCACTTTGATCGTGCACCGTGATTACGGTATTGGACGTTTTCAGGCTTTGACAACTCTAACGCGTGATGGCCAACCAAGTGACTTCCTCGTGCTTGAGTATGCTAATGAGGATAAGCTTTACGTCGCGACCAACCAATTCCATCTGTTGAGTCGTTATATCGGACCCCAAAGTAAAAAAATTCATCTTACCTCGTTGGCTGGAAAAAAATGGCATATAAAGCGACAAAAAGCGATTGAAAATGCTGATTTATTTGCCGATAAGCTCTTATCTCAGCATGCCGTTAGGGCTGCTTCAGTGGCATCGTCTCTTCAGGTTAGTGAACATGATTTGGCCCAATTCTGTGAGTACTTCCCCTATACTGAAACTCCCGATCAGAAGAAAGCAATTGATGTGATACTGGGGGACATATCGAAAACCAAAGCAATGAACCGATTACTTTGTGGCGATGTGGGTTTTGGCAAGACTGAAGTCGCCATGCGCGCTGCATTTGTTTGCGCTTTTAGTGGCCACCAGGTAGCGATACTCGCTCCAACAACGCTTTTGGTGAAGCAGCACTTGGAAACATTCAAGCAACGCTTCGATCATTTTCCCATACGACTGGCAATGTTGTCCCGGCTGGCATCTCAAGCTCAACAAACGAAGCTCAAAGATCAACTTCGAAACGGCGAAATTGATATTGTTATTGCCACGCACGGTTTATTACAACCTGATATACGCTTCAAAAGTCTTGGGCTATTGGTTATTGATGAGGAACATAAATTTGGGGTTAAGCAGAAAGAGTTGATTCAGTCAATCAGTAGCAGCGCGCATACGCTCGCAATGAGTGCAACACCAATACCCAGAACACTGCATATGACGCTTGCGAAATTACGTGATATTTCCATTATTGCGACCCCACCTAAAAATCGATTATCCATTCAAACTTTTGTTTACGAGTACCAAGAACCGATTCTCAAAGAAGCTTTATTGAGAGAGCATCAGCGCGGTGGTCAATCCTATGTCATTCATAATGATATTCAGACTTTATCCCTTATTCAAGAAAACATTAATCGCCTATTACCCAGTATCCGGTGCCGCATCATGCACGCGAAACAAAAGAAGACCATACTTGAGCAAACGATGCTGAGCTTCCAACAAGGACATTTTGACGTATTGCTTGCTACAACCATTGTAGAGTCTGGCATCGATATTCCAAATGCTAATACCATCATTATCCAACGTGCTGATCTTTTGGGCCTTAGTCAAATACACCAATTGCGAGGTCGTGTTGGCCGGTCGCATCACCAGGCTTACGCTTACTTATTAACTGCACCGCAATCACAAATGACTGAGGAGGGTCTCGCTCGTATGCGTACAGTGGCTAAACAAAAAGCTCTGGGTTCAGGATTGAATGTAGCGCTGGAAGATCTTGAAATCCGTGGCGCTGGTGATTTATTAGGCAAAAAGCAAAGTGGTACTGCTGAGGAAGTTGGCTTGAGTTTATACAATGAAATGTTAGAAAAAGCCACGCGTAAACGGATGGGACTTGCAGATCAAGCAAGTAGCGCGCTGATTGATATTGATATGGGTGTCGTTGCGCTGATTCCTGATTCGTATATAAAGGATTATGCCAGTCGATTAAGTTATTATCGCGCCATCAGTTGCGCAGAGACTGATGGCGCGTTAGAAGAAGTTCGTAATGCATTACAAGATCGTTTTGGTATGCTACCCGAGCCGCTGGTTAATTTATTCTCCCTGAGAAAAACGCAGCAATTGGCGCTAGCACTTGGGATTCATAAAATAGTAGCACGGCCCCACTATCATGATGTTTGGCCAGTCAATCACGCTTCGATGAAACAGCTGCTGCAGCAAACTAAAATCAGTTCGGAAAGAATTAAGATCATTGACGGAAAAATTCGTCTCATGCTTGACACGCCATTGGCAATGCCCCTGCGATATCTAGCCCATATTGATGAATAAATTAAACATCAACCCCTCAGCGTGTGTGATTTGATTGTGCGCTCATCTCCTGCCAATTTTGCTGTGGCTCTTCTTGGTTTTTATGATTGAGTGTCCATGTATGCTGACTTTCAAGGAGGCCAATCCTGTTGTCACAATTAAGACCAAAATCTTCGACGGCCTCTTGCACATGACTTGTGACCTCTTCAATGGTTTGATCATAATTGAAGAGATGCCATGGCTTGGGCTGCCCGAGAGTTGAGATGGCATCTCTAATTTGGAGAATAATAAGGTGTAACGTTGAAAGCATTTTATTGTCATTATTGTATTTCATGATATGATTATACATTAAATTAACATTAAATTCAATAAATCCGACCATGAAAGACTGTCTATTTAAGCTTATTGCCCGAATTTAATTAAGATATTTCATATATTTTTTTAAATATTTTTTCATGTTATTTGTAGGATATATGCTATATAAGTGGTAGGACAATAATACAAGAAGTACAACCATGACAACAAATCAGACTATTTACGAAGATTCTTGGCAAGTGATGATGAGGAAATGCTTACTTGCCAGCATTTCTGAGAAAAATCCTTTAGCACTTTCAAATGGCCCACTTAGTCAAATGAACCCCTCGGGTCTAACTCGGATAGCCAAACATGTTTTAGATCAACAAAGTGCTTCGATTCTTTCTGTTGCTGACGATATTTGGATAGCCATTATGCAAATTCAGGATCTTATGGAAACTCGTAATTCAATCAATGAAAACTGTATGAAATCTGAAGAAGAAGCCAACCGCTTGTTAAAAACGACGAATTCAATACAAAACTTGATTGAGCATATCTCTGAACAAGAAGATGAATATATTAAATTATCCGAATCGATCAATAAAAATACGATTCATCTGGTGCAATCATACCTTAATCTCATGAAATCAAGCGCAGCAATGATTGATGAAATCGCCCAGGAAGTGAGTGATTCACTCAACTTGAAATTGGTCAAGCAAAATGAAGGCGTTGAGCGCGGTGTTCTAAATGCCACATCGATAAACGAGTTAGAGAGATTTTCTATGGCCAATACTCTCGAATCACACACGAATACTAATCCTATTGTTCTCATGAATAAATATCTTAATCATCAACAATATGATGACTTTATCATCATGCAGACCTTTATTCTTGTCTGTTATCGTTTTTCGATGTCGCAGGCGGTAACGAATCGTTCTACTCAATTTGACGCAAAACGAACACTACTTGCAGTGATTGATCATAAGAGTAAAGCGAGTACTATACTACAGGAAAATGATGAAGAGAAGACGTTTTCTTTAGAAAATTTCTCTCAACAAAAGACAACCAGCAATCAAATGCAGCTCGCTTTGAAAATTAATCCTGACTTCATCATGAAAATTAAACAAAATCTTAATGAACTCAAACAAATTTCAGATAGCAGAAAACCAGATGAGGAAGATGATTCTATGCAGAAAGCTGCATAATACGCTTGTTGTTACTTGTCTCTAGGATAATCAGATGAGGTGTCATGATTGCCGTACAAATTTAACTCGATTGTCTAGATTCTGCAATGATGCGGTACCAACCTAGTTGTTGACATTGACCCACAATAGTGTTATAATATAACCATATTGTTGACTGGTGATGACTTTGACCACGCTGATTTTGATTTCTTTATTGACTCTAGGTCTATCAGTGGCCAGCATGGGACTATTGAGTCGCTTTTACACATCGATACGCAATTCACTCTTGATCGCTCATCTTGATCAATGTGTGCGTGCGGTGATGCTTGCATTTGCGGTCTATCATATCGGCTATGAACTTCTGGAACAGTTTAGCTTGCTTCAGCTAGGTGTTATCAGTGTTGGATTTTATCTTGTTCAAACTATCTTGGCTACCATGAGTCAAAAATTCATGGGGCAAGCTTATATTCATGAGCGCCATCCATGGCTTATTTATACGTTGCTTATTCCTCACTTCATGACCGAAGCGCTGGTGATAGCACCCCAAGCGATTGACCATACAATGAATGTTCTGATTATTGGTTTTTTAATTCATAAAGTATTTGAAGTTGCCATACTCACAATGAATACGAATAATACCATCCACTGCCTCAGCCAGAGACGCATCCTTCAGACTATTCTTGTCTTTATGACGCCGATCACAATTTTAATGTATTGGCCTCTAAAAACATTGGTTCAATATAATCAGCTATTGTTTGCTTTCACCTCATTTCTGAATTTTATCGTTTTTGTTCAGCTGTCCTTATTTTGCAAACTTTGTAGCCATGATCGTCTTGATAATCAAACATGGTTGCAATCCAATTATAGTTTTTTAATCTCGCTTGTGATTATTAGTATCATCGTTTACTTCTACCCATCTATTCTCATTGGCTGTTGCCATTAAGTGTTCAATTGACTGGACACAGGATTGCCATGTGTTATGATTTGCTCCTATCACAGTATAAACAAAGCCGTCAGGGCGAATGACAAGCCCATGGATTGTTAGCTCCGTGCCATCATAAACGTTGTGAAACTTTTCGACGGGTATTGATTTAACTTGAAACGGTGACAGGGCACTAACGATTTGACCAGCATGAATCTGGTCGTCGAGATGCAATAAAGTCCACTGATGGTAATTGAGTAAGTCATGAATAAATATTTCTTCATTATGAATAACGCACACCATATTGAGGAGTCGCATCCCAGCGCGTGGATGATGCTCGATGTGAGCAAGCTGGTAATATCGCCGGTTTGATGCATTCAGAATCAGAGCACTCTGATAATATACTTGGTGATGCATGGCTGTACCGTCATAATGAGCTTTGACTTCCTCAAGACATTGCATTAGTGATTGGGGTTCAGTGTTCACCGATTCGTTATATTGACGACATAACCAGATCACCTGTTGACGGATCCATGCGTCATTCATTGTATCCAACGTAAGTAGTCCTCGCACCGAGGTGCCAATCGTAATCGAGGCTGACATTTTTAAAAAACTCTGATAGTTTTCTATTGATTGATTCATTGCCATGGTTGCATTGGGTAACCGTTCTTGCTCATATGTATCGATACACCAGTGACGATTTGATGAATGGTTCTGGTTTTCTTTCAATTTCCAGATGAGATTATATGCATCGGCAAAGCCAGTATTGAGACCTAGCCCACCAGCTGGTAAAATTTGGTGGCATGCGTCTCCCAATAAAAATAACCAATGTTGCTTATGTGCTGATGTCCTTATGCCGGTTTTTAACTGCCACCGGTTATAAATATTAAATGTATAATTGAGGCCTTGATCGCCCACACCACAAACTGCTGAGAATGCCTTGCGGAGATATTTTTCATCAAATTGCTCATGACTTTGATGCGCGGCCAAAGGTATTTGCAAGATTTGCCTATGATCCAAATCAAATGCAACCATACAAGCGACCATCGATTCATGATAAATCCAATAAATCATCGCTTCATGTTCAACGATTTCACGTATGGATCCCTCACACTCTACCGTTAGGAATGACATAAATCGTCGCTGATCACGCAATGGAATTCCTGCTAATTCAGCCGTGGCGCTGTTTGCACCATCACAAGCAAGAACGTAATTTGGCTTTATTTCGATTGTTGATTGCAAATGACAATGTCTGACCATCACAGTTCGTTGAATAACATTCAAATCAACTGGCCGATGACTCGTAAGTATTTTGACTGGTAACCGCTTTACCAGCTCAAGTAAACAAGCATGTAACTGTGTTGCTGGTATATTTAGGTGAGCACCATACCGCCCTGCTTGAGCAAATCGCTGTTGGTAATCAGGCTCATCGCTCAGGTTAATCTGAGCGATTGTTTGACACAACCGATGACACACAACCATGTTTTTTGCTCTTTTTGCATCGACTGACAAAGCGACTAGTTGCGCATGAGGAATGCCGGCTGACACAAGAATCTCAATGCTGTAAGCGTTCAGATAATGTGCATGACTGTTGCATTGTATGGGGTCGTCTGATTGCTCTACAAGACATACCGCCATGTTTTGCTGACTTGCCAGCGCCGCAGCGAGTAATCCTGTCGGCCCGCCTCCAATGATTAAAACGTCTGTCTGCATCACGCAATCAGTGCTG
>DCKN01000028.1:6374-6520 GCA_002320385.1 Proteobacteria bacterium UBA1673 | reverse complement strand
AATCTTGCTGAAGAATGCTCTGGCCCCTGGCCCTCGTATCCATGTGGCAATAACATCACCATGCCACACATTCTTCCCCACTTTTGCCAAGCAGATGAAATATATTGGTCAATGATTACTTGAGCACCATTAGCAAAATCACCAAA
>DCKN01000028.1:0-6071 GCA_002320385.1 Proteobacteria bacterium UBA1673 | reverse complement strand
ACTACTTGAGCACCATTAGCAAAATCACCAAACTGTGCTTCCCAAATAACAAGTGATTTGGGATGGCTCATGGCATAACCGTATTCGTAGCCGACTGCTGAGAACTCACTTAAGGTTGAATTATAAAGTTCGAATAGACAATCTGATCTACTGAGCGTACGGCATGGTGTGAATGCATCGCCGTTATTTTGATCATAAATTGTGGCATGTCTGTGCGCAAAAGTTCCTCGACAACAATCTTGACCGACAAGACGCACTGAAATTGATTCATCCAGAAGACTAGCAAAGGCAAGCGCTTCTGCAGCACCCCAGTTTAAATCCTTCACGCCTGAATACATCTCATTTCTTGCATCAATCATCATCGCGACTTGTTTTTGGACTGTGAAGTTATCTGGGATATGACAAACTACTTGCCCAAGTGCTTGAATTTTACTGGTACTGATACTGGTGTCAACAGCCTCTCGCCAGTCATCAGCAATATGATCTTTCCAATAATCTTCTCTCTTTGAAATAATACCGTGACACACCTCTATGAGTCTTTCCCCTCTTTTTATCTTAGCTTTAATTGACTTTAGGATACTATCAATATCTTCTTTTGAAACGATTGCTTCTTGTATTAATTGTTTTTCGTAGCGCTTGACCACACTTGGGCTTGCTTTAACCTTTTTATAGATAAGTGGATTCGTTGCGCCTGGCTCATCGGCCTCATTGTGGCCATGACGACGATAACATAGGATATCCAAGACAATGTCCTTCTTGAACTTTGCTCGATACCGCGCAGCTAGTCGAGCAGCAAAAACAGTTGCTTCTGGATCATCTCCGTTTACATGAATGATTGGTGCATCAATAGCTTTAGCAAAATCAGTACAATAGTATGTACTCCTTGATTGATCCGGTGTCGTTGTAAACCCAATCTGGTTATTGATGATCACATGGAGAGATCCCCCAATTGCATATGCTTCTGTGTATGACATATTCAGAGACTCTGCAACAACACCTTGCCCGGTGAACGATGCATCTCCGTGGACAAGAATTGGTAAGACTTTATCGTAACCGCTAAGCTTGTAATCATTTTGTCTTGCTCGCACAGCACCCATGGTGACTGGAACAATTGACTCAAGATGCGAAGGATTAAAATTAAGAGTAATATGAACGATTTGCTTGTCAAACTTTCGATCAGAAGAATATCCCAAATGGTATTTCACATCGCCAGAGATTAATTCTGATGACATTTTGAACCCTCTAAACCAACTATCAATATCACCACAAGGTAGACCAAGTGTATTCACCATCGTATTCAGTCGACCTCGGTGTGCCATTCCCAGTACAACTTCTTCAACACCGCCCTTACTTGATTCATGAAGAATCTTATCCAGCGCTAGGATAAATGATTCTGCACCCTCGATCGAAAATCGCTTTTGACCGATGTAAGATCGCGCTAGATAGTGCTCAAGCTGCTCCGACTGAGCTAATAATTGATAGTTATTTTTTTTATCTTGCGCAGAAAAGGATACATTTTCACTTAGCTGCTTCAATAACCAATCGCGTTGCTCTTCTGACTTGATGTGATGAAATTCAAAGCCTATGCTTGATTGAAACTGACGCTCATATTTTGTTTTTAGTGCTGATAGCGTTGTTTCTCTGGGTTCATCAGACGATTGCGGATTAGTAAAAGGTATCGACAAATCCTCTACCCTCACCCCAAACTTAGCCCACTCGAAGCACGGTTTATTTGCATGAATTCTGGGATATGGTTGCATCCCTAATTTTGCGTGGAAATGACCATTCTCGATAAACCAATCGCGCATCTGATGACTCACACTGCACAAGAATCGAATATCGTGATTGCCGTTGATCCCTGTCGCATGATGTGCTGGTTTTCGATACTTAATTGACGCGATAATTGCTTGATGTGAGTGCTCTTTTTGTAGACCATCTGACTGTAGATTGTGAAAATAATCTAAAAACTCATGATTCATTTCTTGTTTGTTGTTTGATAGGTATTGTTCGTAGAGTGTTTCAAGATATGACATACTTTGCGCTGAAATGGCTGATTGCGCTTTTTTGCTTTGATAACTCACTGATTGGCCTCATCATAACTTTGTTTACCCAGCGCTTTTTTTAGCATTCGCTCTCTAACACTTGCGATGGCTGCTGATGGATTGAGTCCTTTGGGGCAGACACTTGCACAATTCATAATGCCTCGACATCGATAAAGCCGATATAGACCCTCTAAGTCCTCTAGTCGTTCGGATTCTTTCATGTCTCGTGAATCAACAATAAATCGGCACGCCCATAGAAGGCCTGCGGGTCCAACAAACTTATCTGGATTCCACCACCAAGATGGGCATGCAGTTGAGCAGCATGCACATAATATACACTCATATAGTCCATCGAGTTGTCGTCGTTGACTAATCGATTGCTTGTGTTCCTTGCCATCTTTAGGCGGCTCGGCTTGAAGATAAGGTTTAATAGAATGATATTGTCTGTAAAATAGATTCATATCTACCAACAGGTCTCTGATAACTGGCATCCCAGGCAGGGGCCTCAGAATAATTTTATCCCCTAGTGTCTTTAGCTGAGTCATGCAGGCCAATCCATTGCGGCCGTTGATATTCATTCCATCTGACCCACAAATACCTGCACCACATGAAAATCTGAACGTGATGGTGGGATCATGGTCTTTTGCAGCTTTCAGTAAATCAAGTAACATGATGCCTTTGACCTCGCTACTATCGACTTCAAGAGATTGCATACGTGGCTTTTTGTCGGTTTCTGGATTGTAACGATATATCGAAAGCGTGTAATTATTGATCATCAGTGCTCCCTCAGTGCGGTCTCAATCGGCGCTGTAAATTTTGTTTGTTTGCTAACCGATCTTTTTTGTATGGTACCGTCGGCATTAGCAATACTGTGCTTAAGCCACTTTTTATCATCTCGATCCGGGTAGTCAACCCGACTATGCGCTCCGCGGCTTTCTTGACGACTAAATGCTGCGATTGCAGTTGCATATGCGACTTCAATAAGATTTTGTAGCTCAAGTGCGTTAAACATTTCGGTATTGAATATGGCTGATTGATCTCGTATGGTGATTTTCTTGGACATGGTTCTAAGAACCTCCAACCGCTTAAGCCCTTTCTCCATACTTGCGTGCTCTCTAAAAACACCAAAATCTTCTTGCATAATTTTCTTCATTTCTTTGCGCAACTTCACGGCGTCAATGCCTTGACTCGGCTTTTTAAGGTTTTTACAGCGAGAGAAAGCTCGTTCGATATCGCTATGGCTAGGATTAACGGCTGTAAATGATTGAATATTTTCTTGTAGATATCTACCGCAAGCACGACCCAGAACCACAAGATCTAACAACGAATTTGCACCCAATCGATTCGCACCATGAACGGATACATTTGCACATTCACCAATTGCGAAAAGCCCTGGGACTTTCCTATCTTTTCCATCATGATCAACCGTTAGTACTTGTCCATGATAATTACATGGGATTCCGCCCATTGAGTAATGACAGGTAGGCACTACAGGTATGGGATCTTTTCTCGGATCAACACCAACGTAAGTCATGGCGATCTGCGTAATACCTGGTAATTTCTCGATAAATACCTCAGGATCAAGATGACTGAGCTTCAGCAAAACATGATCCTTATCTGGACCACAACCACGACCTTCTCTTATCTCCGTCATTGAACAGCGCGCCACCACATCTCTACAAGATAAGTCTTTCAGATGCGGTGCATAATCACACATGAATCGTTCACCATTGCTGTTGAGTAGATATCCCCCTTCTCCGCGTGTACCCTCACTGATTAGAATCCCTGAGCCAAGAAGACCTGTTGGATGGAACTGCCACATCTCCATGTCCTGGAGACCAATATTTTGCCTGAATACCATTGCCATACCATCGCCTGTGCAGATATGGGCATTGGTATTGGACTGAAAAATCTGTCCGCCACCTCCTGTTGCAAGAACAGTCGCAGTTGCCTTGAGAAAAACGATCTCTCCCGTTGCCATCTCAATCGCACTCACTCCAGCGACGCTGCCATTGGCATCAACAACTAAATCAATTGCAAACCACTCGTTAAGGAAATTGGTTGCTACCGCGACATTCTGCTGGTAAAGCGTGTGTAACAGTGCATGTCCAGTACGATCTTGTGCGCAACAAGTACGATGCGCAACTTCTTGTCCAAAATTGAGCGTTTGGCCACCAAAAGATCGCTGATAAATTGTACCGTCTTCATTTCGACTGAATGGAAGACCCATGTGTTCCAACTCGATGATTGTTTCTGGCGCTTCTTTACACATGAGCTCAATGGCGTCTTGGTCACCTAGAAAGTCAGAACCGACGACGGTATCGTACATGTGCCACTGCCACTGATCGTCCCCATAGTTTCCGAGCGCAGCATTAATTCCGCCTTGTGCTGAGACAGTGTGCGAGCGTAGAGGGAATACCTTTGACACAACTGCTACTTTGAGACCTGACTGCGATAATGTGTGTGCAGCCCTCAAGCCAGATCCGCCGCCACCAACGACGATAACGTCAAATTCTCTTGCCTTAAAATCATTCATGATCATCTACCATACTGTATTCGTTCATTGTGCGTTCAAAAGTAAAAATATTATTGCAACACTGGAGCCAACGGTAATCACGTAGAATAATGCTAATGTCACCCGCTTTATTCCATCGATATGGATATAATCTGTCGCTACGACCCACGCGCCAATCATGGCATGGATAACGAGTGATAGAGAAGCTAAGATACCAAGAATACGCATCTCAGTGCTTAGTAGAAACTGTTTCCATACCATCGGCGAGACAAACTCTGCGTGAAGAACCCAAAAAAACAACAGTGGCACTATATAAGCGATCAGAAACAGTGCACTGATACGCTGCAATACCCAACTGCCTAGACCTTTCTTGTAACTGTAGAGCGCTACACTAGCCATAGCCTACTCCCAACAATTATAATCCATACAGTCCACACAACGAGAATGATTATCGAAGATCGATTGGTTACTTCTAATGAGTGATGCCCGCTAAAGTCATGATAAATATGACGTATTCCTGCAAGCACATGGTACATGTATGCTGTGAGGATGGCAGCAATCGCGATTTTCCATAAATAGTTTGGAATTATAGCCATATATCGGTATATACCGGGCTTATAGATTACTCCGGCTAAACTGAGTACCAGTAGTGGCAAAACCAAGATCATAATCACACCTGTTACTCGATGTAAGATTGAAACCAAAGCATTGAGTGGCAGGTGGATTTTCAGCAGGTTTAAAAAAACCGGCCTTGGATCTGTCGTTTTTTTCAGCAAAACCATCAAAGCTCCCGATTAGAATTTACTCATATATTCGTGCGCGGTTATCCGACAGAAATTAATACATTATTAATACACAAGCTCGCTAGTTTGTCAATTGTGAGTGGAGAAATTAACAGCCACTTTTCACGGGAACCAGCATGATTTTCCACATTAAAACAGTCAGATTAAACAAAATTCAACTTTCTCATTGGCTTATTTTTCTAAGTTACGGAACCCGACATTTAATCGGGTCGACTCTATTTTTGCCTGCAAAGATCTCGCTGACTTTGTCGTGACTACTCCATTACTGGATGCACTTTACTCATCGTGATAATCTAGATATTTTTCAGCATCCAACGCCGCCATACAGCCTGTTCCTGCAGAGGTGATTGCCTGTCTGTATACATGATCGATGACGTCACCGCAGGCAAATACACCTGCCACTGAGGTTGCTGTTGCGTTCTGTTGCATACCACCTAAAACAGATAAGTAGCCATTTTTCATATCCAGCTGGTCAGTGAACAAATCCGT
Source organism: Proteobacteria bacterium UBA1673 (assembly GCA_002320385.1). Classification (GTDB taxonomy): domain Bacteria; phylum Pseudomonadota; class Gammaproteobacteria; order Comchoanobacterales; family Comchoanobacteraceae; genus UBA7916. The sequence goes on along the minus strand of DCKN01000028.1, from coordinate 222 downwards.
GTTGGGGGTGTGCCCAATTGCAATGAATACGCCTTGAACATCAATGGTTTTTTCTGAACCATCTTTGCGACTTAGCACCATACCATTAACAGCATCCTCGCTGCCAATGATCTCTTTGACTTCAGCATTCCATTCGATGTTGATGTTGCCATTTTTAACTTTCCTCATCAAACGATCTTGCAATACTTTATCAGCGCGCAAACTATCTCGCCGGTGGATGAG
>DCKN01000087.1 GCA_002320385.1 Proteobacteria bacterium UBA1673 | reverse complement strand
CGTGATCCACTCACCTATATGTTCGGCGCCCTGACTCCTTTGTTAGGAATCATCATTGGCCACACCATGGCCGCACAAACGGCAGTGCATTTCCCTGTTGCACTCATTGTATGGCCACTATTCATGTCCACTGTACAATTCAGACGACTTGTAACAATTGAAAAGCCTAGAATAAATATCCCACATAAACATAATTTTTATTGGCTTAATATCGGATGGTACTGGCTGACTGTGGTAGGCTATCTACTGACCAACAGCCTTTCGAATCCAGTTTTTTATGGCATATGTTTTGCCATAGGTTTTGTGGCAGCCATCTCATTCAGCAACTGGCGCGATGAGAGCGCCTGGGAAACCAATAGTGCTGCCGTTTGGCTAGTGCTGCAAGCCATGGTGTTTATGGGACATGAACCATTCTCACCACAACATCAATGGTATAATGCAGTACATGTCATTCTCTTTTCAGCATTATCATGCAAACTATTAATACCTAGTATTTCACGAATTAACCACGGCTATTCAACACATGCTATCATTGGCAACCTTGCCTGGTTATTATTTGCTTTTTCGACCTATCCATTCGTTGTAACACACCACTTTTTAACCTTTATTGGCTTAGTCACATTATTCATCATTAATAGTTTTATCACCGATACTCAATCAAATTTCCTGTCGACAACCTATGCAGTCATGCAGTTTATCCTACATCGCATTGGCGTTCGCTACAGCGGCACTGAGAATATCGCTTATCGTCCGAAGCAAAAAGTTCTGATTGTCGCCAACCATAGTACTTTTCTTGATGTACCGCTTATCGCAAGTCGCCTCCATGAGCGAATGGCGTATCCCATTTATCCATTCTGGCTAGACGTTTGGTTCATCCGAGTGGTTGGAGGAATTTTTGCAGATATGTACCCTATGAAACCGGGGCAATCGAGCAGTCTTGCCAATGTCATTCATGCCATTCGAGGTGGTCAAAAGTGCCTAATTTTCCCTGAAGGACGTTTGACCAACACCGGTAACTTAATGAAAATTTTTGAAGGTGCTGTCCTAATCGCTGAGCATGCCAAAGCAGACATACAGCCGGTTGTTATCAATGGCGGCATGAACCACTTCACAAGCCGGAACGATTTTAGGCACATCAAGCAGTTTTTCACATCAATCCATGTCACATTCGGCCCGTGCACAGCCTTACCAGAAACCACACTCAAAGGAAAAGCAAAACGCAAATTAATTAAATACGAGATTTACAGACGCTTGACTGAAACCTTTATGCATAGCTATCCAGACAAAACCGTTTGTGAAGCCATCCTTGATGCCAGTCGTCAATATGGTAAAAACCGTCTTGCGATACAGGATCACGACTTTCTTAATGACCAAACCTACACCGGACTACTTCAAAAAGCCAAATGTATTGCAGTGCGTCTTAAAAAAGAGATTAAGTCGCGAGAAGTTTTAGCGATAACGGTTAATCATGGGGTTGATACAGCTGCACTACTATTGGCTTGTTTCATGCTAGAAGTAATTGCACTCCCCATCGATCATCAGATATCATCTGATGCATTTATAAAGCTCACTCAAGATATCAATATTGCCGCAATTGTCATTGACAGTGAAGCATGGACCGAGTTGTCACACAGCAAACATTATGATTGCCTTCAAAAACTCAACACAACCATCATCGAGTGGAAACCATTGAGTCAATCTGCAAGCTACACCGATAAACTATCAATGGCATTGCAACCACTCAAAGTCAGTCAATCTCATCCTGAAACCATACCTGCTCTACTGTGGTATGACACTGAGTCATCCATCACAACACTGATGAGTCAGCACAATATCTGTCAGCAAGCCTATCAATGTCACATCAGTTGTGATCTACTAGGTCATGATATTGTATGCAACAGCCTACCACTCTGTAGTAGCTTCAGTGTGATCATGGGACTCATTCAACCATTAATCTCAGGTACGACCGTTGTTCTGACAACCAGAGAATTCTCAGAAAAAAATACCATTGAGATTATCTACGACACCCAATCAACCGTTCTAATTACCGATCTTTCAATACTCTCATCCGTTGATCCTAAGCATCACAGCAGTCTTGACACACTGAGCCTGCGTGCTATCTTCTGCAATGGGCAGCCCGACCAGGAAACACGACAACGATGGGAAAGCATCACAAAGTCCTACCTATTTTCAGTGTGGACAGATCCTAACAACGCTGGCATTCTAGCCATCAACACCCCACGTTATCACGAGAATGGTAGCCATGGACACTGGTTACCATGTACCAAAGTACATCAAAATGACCAAGAGCAAATCACTGCATTATCAGGACCAATATGCCCAGACTTCACATATGAAAAGTCACCAATAGCCTATCGAAAACAATCGTCAAGTAGTTGGCCGTTACACCATCCAGCCACACAAACGATATTTGGATTTGTATTCACTGAGCAAGAAAAGTCATGATTGTACACACTCAGGAAGCTATGAATCAGACGCCACGCTACCAATCCACAAGATAGCGATACAGTTAATATTGCAAAACCATGGCGACTGTTCTTGGCCCAGTTACCCAAGCAGGTTATTTTATGAAAACAATCGCATTTTAATCTTTGGCCACATCCAACGATGCATATACAACGTTAATAATACAGACATGAGCAAAATTGCTGGACATATCGCAATCAAAACGCTTGCATTAAAACCGAGCGCATTATGGCTTTCACACATCAAAGCATACAGTACGAATTCACTCGTTGCCAGCAACGCGAGTACAACCAATCGCGAGGACAAACCAACAAATCGAGACGAAATCGCACGATCAAGTACGCTCAAACTAGTCACCACGATCAAAAACAAATTCAAAGGCCGGACAACACGAACGCAAAATAACAACCAAGTAATCTGATCACTGATACCGTACTTAGTACCCTTGCTGAGGGTAACCCCAATCTGCCACGCTGACAGATACTCTGGTTTTATAAATGACCAGGATAAAACGCGGGGTTTTAAAGAAATTGGCAGCGCCAATAATCGACTCGTCTGTTTTGAGTGACCTTGGTCAGTAAGCACAAAACGCTCAGCGCTCGGCGCTATCCAACGACCACTTCGATAGATGACTTTAGGCGCGACCACCCAAGCATAGAGTTCATCATTCTGAAACAAATAATAGTGAACATTTTTTAAAACATATGCGTCCTGGCCAATGTTGGCGTTCAAAAAGCCTTGATCCGTTCTTAACCACATATCGTTATTTTGAAAGTAAATCGCTTTACCATTAACCTTTTGTGCACGTTGTAATTTTGCATTTTCAGCAAGATTAGGTGCAATATACTCACGATTGATCGTAAATAATGTGATGATTAAACAAATTACAGGCAATAATTTACCGATCAGCCGAGTCATCGATACACCAGAAACTTGTACAATCAAAAGCTCCTGGGAGCGCCGCAATTGCAAAAACCACATACACACCGCTAAAAAAATGATCATTGAGTCAAACCGAGCCAGAGAAGACGGCAGCATACCACCAACATACAACATCACATCGGCAGTCGTATAACTTAAACCAACCCGCTTGAGTTCAGCCACCAATCGAATGACAAACAAAAAAGAGCAAAAGACCGCAGTCATCTCAATCTGTGATTTGAGAAGGCGCCATGAAAGATAGCGGGTAATAAGCACTTTGGAATCCAAATAATATACAACCATTATAAAATGAAATCACATCGGATACCAGCCATTCTCAGATACGAAGTCAGTACATCACACTTTATAACCCATAAACGATAAAAAAGAATCTAAGATGAGAGAGATCACAAGAGGAAACGACTGCATACAAGTCAATAAGCATTTCAGTCAGCAATGTTCTGGCATAATCACATATCAAAAGAAAGTCACAAGTCACACATGGAGCATCGTGTTAAGGCATCGCAGGCATAATCAATCATTTCTCTGCTTAAAGCCAATCGCAGCCAGTCTATCAGCAATCGCAGGATGCGTACTGAATAATCGCCCAAAAAATCCTGATGCATGTTTGGTATTGGGCCAATAAATATACGATTCGTAGCGTAACTTTTCATGTGGCGTGCTTTCATCGTAGGCCATCTCTTGTTTCTGATTATCAAGGTGATTATTTTGAATTTTCAATAAGGCCTGTGCCAGACCAACATTATTTCTCACCAGTGCGATCGCACCTGCATCCGCAAGATATTCTCGAGTTCGGCTCAAATACATAATCAACACTGCACTGATTAATGGCACCACAATGTGCAATACCGTCACCACGAGTATGGCAATAAAGTTACCATCACGATTGGACCGTCCCCCACGTCGATTCGCATTCCGCCCATACAAGGCATTACGAAACATCGCATCAACAATAATCAACATAATATTGCTCAACACAGTCACGGTAAGCGTAAGCTTGATATCCTGATGACGAATATGACTAAGCTCATGTGCCAGTACGGCCTGGAGCTCCTCACGATTTAGCCCCATAAGCAATGGCTTAGTGATAGCAATCATACTATTTTTCTCATCCCATCCCGATGCAAAAGCATTCATGGTTGGCGAGTCGATAACATAAAACTGTGGCACATAGTCCATACTGGCAGCAATCTTGAGTTCATTTAGAATATTTAGCGCTTGCTGTGCTTTCGGATCTGATGTTGCTTCAGTGACCTGGGAAAACTTCGTC
>DCKN01000089.1 GCA_002320385.1 Proteobacteria bacterium UBA1673 | reverse complement strand
CTGGCGGGGTTGCAGAGAAATGTCGGGTTCCTTGGAAAGGCTACAACAGATGGTGATGGGTTGTTTTTTTTGAATGATCTCGTCAGTCGCGGTGTGTCAATGCTGATTGAGCCATCTGATCAAGAGCAATCAACTTCAGGGTGCTTCTATTATCAAGACCACACAGGTGATGTAACCAAAGTTGTGCACCTTGGCGCATCAGCGACTTTAGGCTTTGCAGACATGTCAATGCAGTCAATCATTGATGCGAAATATCTCTTGATCGAAGCTGACGTGTTGGACATGCCAAAATCCAATCAATGGTTGGTATCTGTGATGGATCTAGCCAAGAAGAGTCAGACCTGTATCATTTTGGTGCTGTCGAATAAGCATGTTGTTGGGCGGCATCGCGAGTTTTTACTTTCCATGTTGTCCTGCGTCGACATGGTGGCAGGTAATGAGATTGAGTTTGAGGTCTTGACCAATACGCAGTCCGAAAAGAAAATTCTTGATGCATGTGCAATTGGTGGGTTAGTTGCAGTTATGACCAGCGGCGCAAATGGATCGGTTATTTCAACGAGAGGCGATAGCATTCGAACAAATGCTGTGCCGGGCAGGATAGTCGATACGACCGCGGCCGGTGACTATTACCTTGCGGGTCTCATTCATGCATTGATTAGTGGTAAAAGCTTTGCGGAAGGGGCAAATCTTGGTAGCGCCCTGTCTTCAGGAATTTGTGCAGAGCGAGGCTCTCGTTGTTTTTCTCTCGCAAGTATTCGTGCGTGTGTTGCATTTCCTATGTAGACCATTCCCAAGTCTTTCTAGTCTAGGTCTTTGAAATGTACAAAGAAATTCATTGAACTAATTGGCGACATTGTCTTGCAGTGTTGGCCTTATGATACTATAATCAGTGTTTCTTGAGTATCGGAGCGACGTATCAACACATCTAAAAAAAATTTTGACATTCTCAACAGTGCGATTTCCAGTGAGTCAGTGACTGTGATCGATAAAGACGGCAACAATCTTGGCGTGATGTCGAGAGATGCTGCGATCGAAGTAGCTCAGGCTGACAATTTAGATTTAGTATTGGTAGGGCGACAAGATGTCAATCCAGTCTGCAGGATCATGGATTACAGCAAGCGGCGTTACGATCAAAAGCGTAAGAAGCAGCAAAATAAACACGCAAAAACACAGCTCAAAGAAATTAAAATGCGTCCGGTCATCGACATTGGCGATTACAACATAAAACTGAAAAAGATGACGCAGTTTTTAGAGGCCGGCCATCGAGTCAAAGTATTGATCCGATTTCGTGGAAGGGAGCTAATGCACCAAGATCTTGGCGAAGACCTGGTTGAGCGTTTACTCAGAGACCTCGCGGATCTTATTCAAGTTGAGCAAATACCAAAACTCGAAGGTAAGCAGATCATATTTGTGATCGTGCCCAAGAAAAAATAACCCATGAGATCGTCAGCAAGCTGTCACCTTTAGAGTGACCATTATTCAACAATTAATCTTGACATATGAATAACCAAGCGGTATGATATGTGAAATTTCCGAACTGGGTTAAAGTAATGCCAAATAAATCAGCAAATAAGCAGAAAACAGTCAGCGGCGCAACCAAGCGGTTCCGAGCATCAGGCGGATCAGGTAAATCTGTCAAAAAGATACGCCGAAGAGCAGCTAATAGGTCGCACAACCTTGCTAAGCAAGAGCGCAAGCGTCTGGACCAGAAAATTGGCGGCAAGGTAGTAAGCGACGTAGATCGTAATCGCGTCAAACGGATGATAGGAGTAGCATAGTATGGCCAGAGTGAAGAGAGGCGTAGTCGCCAAGGCAAAACATAAGAAAGTTCTAAAGCTCGCCAAAGGCTATCAAGGCGCTCGTAGTCGAGTTTACAGAGTTGCCAAACAGGCCGTGATCAAGGCTCACCAATACGCATATCGAGACAGAAGAAAAAAGAAAATCATGTTTCGTGCGCTTTGGATTCAAAGAATCAACGCTGCATGTCGTCAGAATGGCATCAGCTACAGCCAGTTCATGGCTGGGCTCAGACTATCAGGGGTAAGTCTTGACAGGAAGCAACTAGCTTTCCTCGCTGCCGAGCAGGCAACCGACTTCGCTGAGCTTGTCGTCAAGGCCAAAGCAGGCCTAGCGGCACACCAATCCATTCAAGCCGCAGGATAAAGGAGTCGCCATGACGGTTGTTGATGAGTCAATCATCCAACAATGCATGCAAGAACTTGAATCTATCTCTGATCAGCATGGACTTGACCAGGTCAAAGCTAAGTATCTTGGTGGGAAAAGTGTCATACGAGAAGCGTTCAAGCGCATCGCCGAGCTTGATCCTGCTGATAGAGCCATTCAGAGTGCAAGTATCAATACGATAAAGCGCGAGATCACTGAGATCATCTTTGCTAAGAAGGCTTTAATAGCGGAAGCAGAAACGTTGGCTGAGCTTGCAAAGGACTCTGTCGACACAACCTTACAAGCTGATTTCTGTCGCCAAGGGGCGCTACATCCTTTAACGAAGACGCTTGACGACTTAAAGCGATTGTTGTCTAAAATGGGCTTCGATATTGCCAGTGGGCCGGAGGTCGAGCAGTTCTACTACAATTTCACAGCGCTCAATACACCAAGATATCATCCCGCAGTAACCGCTCAAGACACACTATACATCAACGATGACCAGCTGTTGCGATCACACACATCATGTGTGCAAATCCGAATGCTCGAAAAGCACAACCCCCCATTGAGAATCTTCTCGCCAGGTCGGGTATTTCGCGCTGACACGCCGGATGCAACACACAGTCCATGTTTCATGCAGTGCGAAGGGCTGGTTGTGGATGAAGCATCAACCATGAGAGATCTCGTTGAGACACTAAAATGCCTTTTGGAAGGATTCTTTAAGCAGTCATTGGAATTACGGTTTAGGCCATCTTATTTTCCTTTCACAGAACCATCCCTCGAGTGTGATATTTGGTTTAAAAACCGATGGCTTGAGGTTCTAGGCTGTGGAATGGTGCACCCCAATGTGCTCACCAGTGTTGATATCGATCCACAGAGATATCGTGGATTTGCATTTGGTCTGGGTATTGATAGGCTAACAATGTTGCGTTACCAAATTGATGATATCCGATCATTATACGACGGAGATCAATCATTTCTACAACAGGATGATGAATTATGCTAGTTGTGAATCATCAATGGCTTCAAGCATGGTTGGATGCGACAATACCGTCTCCAGAGCAAGTCGAAGATTTCTTATTACGCCAAGGCTTTGAGACCGAGCCTGTAGCGCCAATATTTACGCAAGATATTGTCATTGGGGAAGTCATAGAAGTACACAAGCACCCCAATGCAGATAAGCTCAACTTATGCAAGGTGAGAATCAGTGATCAAACGACTGTCGAAATAGTCTGTGGATGCCCATCTGTTAAGGTTGGCATTAAAGTTGCGACGGCCCTCGACGGAGCGAGACTCGGGACATTTAAAATTGAAAAGCGTAAGCTGCGTGGGGTTCTTTCAAATGGAATGCTGTGTAGCATGCAGGAATTGGGGCTTAAAGTCTCAAGTAATGGGATTTGGCATCTCGATCCTCTCGCGCCGCTTGGACAGTCATTAGATAGCTGGCTACAGCGTTCCTCTTCTGTATATGGTATCGAGTTAACGCCAAACCGTGGTGATTGTTTATCGGTGAGAGGCATCGCAAGAGAGTTTGCGATTGGGTTAAGCGGTCAATCAACAGAGCCGTGGAGTATTACGTCGGAGCCCGAATTTTTGTCATTACCGGTGCTAAGAAAAATAGAAATTGAAGAAAAAGCAGCGCCGCTGATTGATGCATTTCACCTCGTTAAGCTGGATAAGATAAGTGCCAATGGCGCGTCAAAGCCACCGCAAACGCCAGATTGGATGAAAGTGCGCTTACTTGAGGCTGGATTTAGCTTACATCATTGTGTTGTAGATATACTTAATTATGCCATGCTTGAAACAGGACAGCCTTTTCATGCATACACAGGGAAGCTATCTGACAAATTCAGCCTTGGATTTGGTCTGGGGAAAACTGAAGTGCTCTTAAACGGTGAAGAGGCAGAAGTCAACCACCAGACGCTTGTGATCAAAAATGAGTCAAAACCGGTATGCATTGCGGGCTACATGGGTATGCTTGAATCGGCAAGCACCATGACCGATCAAAGTATTTACCTTGAGGCTGCAGGCTTTCAGTCCAGTCAAATAGCCTTTCATTGCCGCAGCTATCCATGGCATACTCAGTCGGGGAGCCGCTTTGAGCGCGGAATTGATTTTGACTATACGGCCAAGGCGATGCAAAGAGCGATTGATTTGTTAGCTACGTATGCCGGCTACAAGCCAAAATCCAGATCATTCGCGAAGGGTACAGCGAATAACCCTAAGGCGATTCAATTGCCGTTCCATTTGGTCGCCGATATTTTAGGCTTTGATTGTCCTGAGGATAAAATCAAGGCGGCGCTCGTTAAAGTGGGATGTCAAATAAAAGCGTTAAAGACGCATTGCGAAGTCCGTGTGCCAACTTGGCGTAATGATTTGCAGATCCCCGAGTCGTTAGTATCCGAGTATTTGCGAATCTACGGAATGCCAAAAAGTGTTCAACGCGGAATTAAGGCTACGCTCAATGTTAATGCCACGACACATTCAGTCACTGATCAATGCATTGACCAGTTAAAACAGTTTATGATAGGCCAGGGGTTTTGTGAGACGTATAGTTACAGCTTTGGCGATGCGTCTGATATGCTTGCATTTCATAAAGATGAGGATACGCTGGTTACGTTAAGAAACCCTATCAGTTCAGCATTCAAAACAATGCGTCCATCGCTACTCCCTGGGCTTCTACGCCAAATCAAAAAGAATCTGGCCAAGCAAGTAACAGATATACGACTCTTTGAAGTTGGGCAATGCTTCCATAGTCAATCAGATGATATCGTAGAGCAGTGTATGCTCAGTGCCATGATGGTGGGAACTGTGTTGCCTGAAAGTTGGCAAGATGGCGGTGCATTGTGTTTCACACACGCTAAAAGTATGATGCAGCGAGCAGTGCAACGATTGCCTTTGCGCCGTGACCACAAACTAGCATGGCAACCAGCGGTCATTGCTGGGATGCACCCACATCAGTCGGGTCAGCTTGTTTCGGGTGATTCAGTTGTTGGTCAATGCGGCCTTCTGCACCCAGAGATTATGAAAAAAATGAAAATCCAACAAGATATATTCGCATTTTCGATCTCAATCGATTGGCTGGTAGCGCATCTTGGTCATGAGATTTACCAAAGCGTAAGCAATCAGCCAACAATGCGAAGAGATTTATCGCTGATCGTGCCAGAGTCAGTCCCGTATGCGAAAATAAAAGAGGAAATTCAATCCTCAATATTCCAATACCTTATCAAAATTGTTATATTTGATATTTACCGTGGTAGCCAGATACCTAAGGGTTGCTACAGTATAAGCTTAGGGCTGATTTTTCAGTCAGAAGAAAAGACACTTGTTGATGAAGAGCTGGTGCCAATGATCAACAGTCTTGTTGCAAATCTTCACAATAAACTTAACATAAAAACACGAGGAGGAAATGACTAATGGAAACACTAACCCGAGCAGAACTATCCGACAAAATAGGTCGTATTTGTGCTGATGTATCAAGAAGCGATGTTGAAAGTCTTGTAGATGAGTTTTTCAAAACCATCTCATCATCCCTAGAGACTGGCGGTGTAGTACGTTTATCCGGATTTGGTAATTTTCTATTGTTAGACAAAAATCAGCGTCCAGGTAGAAATCCCAAAACCGGCGATATCATTCCAGTTTCTGCCCGAAGAGTTGTTACTTTCCGTCCAGGTAATAAGCTCAAAGAAACTGTTGATCGCTCTACACGAGCAAAGTCTAAAGCCAATCGCGTGACGCTTGAAAAGTCAGTTCAAGAAGAGATTGCTTAGATTTTAGCATCGGGGCGTAGCGCAGCCTGGTAGCGTACTTGCATGGGGTGCAAGTGGTCGCTGGTTCAAATCCAGCCGTCCCGATTTCTATCAATATAACTCAGCCTTCTTAATTTATCCTTAAGATTGCGCTGGAGCTTTATCTATCATATCTATTGAGGTATACTGAGTTCATTTTAGGCGCTTCCTTGAAGACTATGGTAAAGACCCTCGCAAACACTGTGATAGCTATATCATGTATCAGCGCGTTGCTCGCAGCAGTTGTTGAGGCATGCACAGCATGGTCTGTGGCGTCAATTTTTCTGGGCGCTAATCTAGCCTTCCTTCTCTGCTCGGCAGTATTTCATTTTTCAGTTGCTGACTCAATCTGCGTTTTTGAGACGTTGTTCAAAGAACTTGCCATCAGTCTAGAGTTGTCACTAGAGCTGAACAGAGTACACTTAGCAGCGTGGACGCTGGTCTATGCTATCGTTTTTTACGCGACTTTTTTTCTATTGCTGCCGTTTACATTCATGAATAATTGCTTTCAAATGTCGATATTTGCTTACGTTTATTTTGCAAAGTATCACTCTGTAATCCCTGTCCTTGTCAACTGGTTGATCATGCCGGCAGCGCTAACAACAACGCTGAACGCATTCAATAAAGTATGGTCATGCGTCACAGAATGCGCTTATTGGGTTCATCATAATGGTCGTATTTCCCCAGCGCACAAGGGTGGATTTGATATTGTGCTTTCGGCAGCCACATGGGCGACGTGTCTATTACTAACATTGACGTTCAGCGAGAGTGTTTACCTATCGCTTCACTATGGTGTGGCGCATTACTTAGTTATGCATAATGCTAAGTTCATGCTTTCTCATATCCAAGAAGTCTTATTATTATCGATGATCAGTTTGTCAACTTTCAAAACGATGTTTTCCGTATCGGTTGCGGGTTGCAAGGCGCTAGCTAGACCCAGACGGTCTTATAACCAGACGACAGAAGCGATCAGTAAGATGTCCACAAAAACGCTATGTATCAATTTGTGGGGATATGTCACTGTATTGGTTAGGGCTATTGTTCGAGGTATTCAGACGGCAAGTATTGGTCAGGGATTAAAGCAGGTCACTGTGAACGTCATCGATAAGAGTCGTAGTAACGCCGTGGCGGTCTTGTTGTTGAGGCCGCGGACCCTTTCTGATAACAGTGACGCAAAGCCATCCAGTCGCCGCGCCAAACGTCCCAAGGATAAAAATTTGACTCGTCAACAATTGATTCGTTCACTGAGACAGTTTAAACTGTGCTGATGAATAAACACATCAAACAGCTCTCATCTGAAGTTGCAAATCAAATCGCTGCCGGCGAAGTCGTAGAAGGCCCTGCCTCAGTCATCAAAGAACTCGTAGAAAACAGCGTAGATGCCGGGGCAGACAAAATTATCATTGAAGTCGAAAGTGCTGGTAAAACAAAAATAGTGCTGACAGATAATGGCTGCGGTGTCGCTAAAGACGAGTTGCCACGACTTTTAAAACGCCATTGCACTAGCAAGCTTAACGAAATTGACGATCTAAATTCGATCAGATCAATGGGATTCAGAGGTGAGGCGCTCGCGAGTATTGCCAGCGTGAGCCGTATGCGCGTACGCACAAGAGTCCTGGGGGATGATCACGGATGGTTATTATCTTGTGAGGGCGACAGCAGCGAACAGGTCAAGATTACTGCCTATGAGCAGCCAATGCCTGTAGGGACTACGATGGAGGTGCGGGACTTGTTTTTTAGAGTGCCAGCCCGTCAAAAAAACTTCCTTGAAAGTGACCAAGCTGCGATGCGTAACATAAAATCTGTGGTCAAAAAAATGATTCTTGCCCACCCCCATGTCACAGTGTCGTTGAAAACGCCAGACCGGACAATTCTTCATGCCGATGGATGTATTGAGCAAGCGCAAAGAATCAACCGTCTCGAAGTCGTGTTTGGTAAAGAGTTTGCACAGGCCTGTTTGCTGGTGCAGAAGGATCTTCCATGGGGTCAGTTGATTGGTTGGTGCGCGCAGCCGTACTTCAATCGTCGCTACGCAGATATGCAGGTTCTCCTTATTAATAATCGACCAATTCGTGATAAAAAGCTAGCTTTTGCCGTCAAGCGGGCGTACCAGGACGTCATGTTGCCTGGACGTCATCCCGCATTCTGCTTATACCTCGATATCGATCCGGCGCTGGTTGATGTGAATGTTCATCCAAGCAAAGAAAAAGTTCGGTTTGCTGACACAGAGGCAATCACGCGCGGCTTGAAGTTCGCCGTCGAGGAGGTATTGCGGGGCCAAATGAATATCAATAAAGACCACGTTGATTTGTCCGATCGGGTTGGGTTAGCGGCCGCGAGCCCTATTGAAGTGCCAACCGCCAGTAAAGCGGCGCATACGTGGCGAGGACAATCACAATTATCAGAAAATATTGGCGCTCAAACGCACCGTCAGTCAATAGAATCGATGGTTGCGACAATGCCTGATCTGAGAGTATCATCCACTGCAGAGCGTGTCACTCAGGCAAAAAACGATCATCAAAGGGCTATTGAAAGCATTGAGTCTCTATCACCGGCACCTGAGAGTCGATCACTGAATGATCTCCAAAGGGGCGAAAATAAATCGAGTTCGGAGTTAGCATCGCCGGTACAGGAGGCTGTAGGCCAATCATCAGCGATACCCAATGGTGAAAAAGATTATAAAACCTATAGTTTGGGATTTGCGTTAGGTCAGCTGCACGGGCTCTATGTGCTTGCACAGAATAAAGACGGTCTCGTTATTATTGATATGCATGCGGCGCACGAGCGAATTTTATACGAGAAACTGAAGTCGTCCTATCGTGAGCAGGGCGTCACTACCCAAAAGCTTCTGGTTCCTTATCGTTGCCAATTGCAAAATGATGCCAAAGATATCATTGAGCAGTACGGTGTATTGCTTTTGCAGATGGGTCTTGAGTTATCGATCGATGATGAAAATGAAGTTTTTTTACATGCAATACCAGCAATCTTAGCAAAGCAGAATCTAGATGCAATCGTACAAGATGTTTTGCAAGAGCTCGCAGAGTATGAAACCACAGACCATATGCAATCGGCCTTGCATAAAATATTTGCAACAATGGCATGTCACGGGGCAATTCGTGCCAATAGAGTACTGAGTCTAACTGAGATGAATGCCTTGTTGCGACAAATTGAAAAAACTGCGAGCAGCGATTACTGTAATCATGGGCGGCCGACCTGGTTTGTTTGGGATCTTGATCGTGTTGATGCTGTATTCAGGCGTGGTCAGTAACTGAATAAGCCCCAGGCTATAATCGTAGACGCTAAGATTTAGTTGTCTTTGACGCGCTTTCACTAGGAGATTACATCAAGATGTGGTACAATTTACACACTTAAGTGTAGATATAATTATGTCAGTAAATAGTCAAGTCATTTCCACAAGCTTAGAAAAAGAGATCAAAAAATCGTACTTAGACTACGCAATGAGCGTCATTGTTGGTCGGGCATTGCCTGATGTCAGAGACGGGTTAAAGCCTGTCCATCGTCGTGTACTTTACACAATGGCTGAAGAAGGCAATGATTGGAATAAGCCATACAAGAAATCAGCTAGAATCGTTGGTATGGTGATGAGTAAATACCATCCGCACGGGAATTTAGCTATATACGATGCTATCGTGCGAATGGCTCAAGATTTTTCGATGCGTGATCCATTGGTTGACGGACATGGTAACTTTGGCTCAGTAGATGGCGATAGCGCTGCTGCAGATCGATACACTGAGATTCGCCTTGCAAAGATTTCACACGAGATCGTTGCTGATTTAGAAAAAGAAACCGTTGACTTTGTCCCCAACTACGACAGCAGTGAGATGATGCCAGTGGTTCTACCCACCAGAATTCCAAATTTATTAGTGAATGGATCATCTGGCATTGCCGTCGGTATGGCAACGAACATACCGCCGCACAATCTCAGCGAAGTGATCGATGCATGCGTCCACATTATCGATCATCCAGATTGTGAACTAGGTGATATTCTAGGTCTGATCAATGGCCCAGACTTTCCAACAGCTGCAATTATTAATGGTCGATCAGGAATCATTGAGGCATACAAGACCGGTCGTGGTAAAATCTACATGCGTGCCAAGTCTGAAATCGAACATAATGAAAAGTTAAATAAAGCGTCGATAATATTCACTGAACTACCATATGCCGTGAATAAAGCTAAACTCTGTGAGAAAATCGGTCAGTTAGTTCGAGAAAAGAGAATTGATGGTATAACTGCGATTCGAGACGAGTCCAGCCGAAAGGGTATGCGGGTAGTGATTGAGTGTCGTCGTGGTGAAAACCCAGAAGTAGTAATGAACCAACTCTTTGCTTTGACCCAGCTCCAATGTGTTTATGGGATCAATATGGTTTGTCTTGACAGAGATAGACCAAAGTGTATGCCGCTGCTCGATATTCTCAACGCCTTCATCGATCACAGACGAGAGGTCGTCAGAAGACGATTAGAGTTTGATGTCGCTAAAGCACGTAAGCGAGCACACATCCTCGAGGGATTGGCAGTTGCAATTTCTAACATTGACGACGTGATCGAAATGATTAAATCCGCCAAAAGCCCGGCTGACGCTAAGGCCGCACTACTTGCTGAGGCATGGTCAATGGATAATTTCCCACTGGCTGACCTCGAACGAGATCTACTATATGTGGCCAACCTTTATGGCGAGTATGGCATCATTGATGGGGCATATCAGCTCAGTGAAACGCAGGCGCAAGCAATTTTAGATCTACGTCTACATCGCATCACCGGGCTTGAGCGATCAAAAATCATTGACGAGTTCAAGTCAATCGTACAGAAAATACGCGAACTTCTCGCAATCCTGAATGATTACGCTCGGTTTATGGGTGTGATCCGCGATGAACTGATCGATATCAAAGATCGATTTTCAACGCCAAGGAGAACATTAATTAATGATCAACACTGTGATTTAGACGATCTTGACTTGATTCCCGACGATCCCGTCGTTGTGACTCGGTCAAAGCAAGGCTACATAAAGTCTCAGAGCATTGAAGAGTACAAAGTACAACGTCGAGGCGGTAAAGGTAAATCAGCCGGACAAACAAAGGTTGACGATGTAA
>DCKN01000105.1 GCA_002320385.1 Proteobacteria bacterium UBA1673 | reverse complement strand
TGCAGGCGAATCCGCTTTATTATGGCTAGCGGGTACTGATGACGGACGAGAGCTATTATTCCATCATCCGAGTTTGAGAGAGAAGATTACGCCACAAGGCTTGAATCACGTCATCGCTTCAGGTGAGTCTGCAGGCGAATCCGCTTTATTATGGCTAGCGGATACTGATGACGGACGAGAGCTATTATTCCATCATCCGAGTTTGAGAGAGAAGATTACGCCACGAGGCTTGAATCACGTCATAGACACAGGGCCAAATGCAGGAAAATCCGCTTTACTTTTGCTAGCAGGACATAAGCAGGGTCGAAGTGTATTAACCGCTGATGATGGTCGATTAATAGAGATGATAAGCGAAGATGCACTGAATGCTGTCATAGCCACAGGGCCAGATGCAGGCAAATCCGCCATGTATTGCATAGCGGGTACTGATGACGGACTAGAGCTATTATTCCATCATCCGAGCTTGAGAGAAAAGATTACACCACAAATCTTGAATCACGTCATAGCATCAGGTGAGCGTGGCCTGAATTTCCTTATGGCATTCAAAGAGGTGGTGCAGGCTAAGCTGACTCTGAGTGACTTTATGGTTCCACTGCATAAGTTGCCAGAGGCTGGTCTTCAATGTATGCTTGAGCTTTATTGCGATGCTGAGCAAAGCATGATGCTAAAAGAGGATTCTCAAGCCACGTTGTGTGACCTACTAGCGTCTACTGAAGCAGGGCGATCATTATTGAATCTTCTAGCGCCTGAAAACACCTTAGTGGCTCATCAGGGCTTATTTGCAAGCGCAGCGAGTGGTAATGGGTTAGTCAGTCCTCGTAATCATTGAGCCGTGGACTTATTCACTTGCAACACGGTGCTAGGATACTGGTCAGTTGCTACAGTTACGAGCCAAGAGCATGGTTATATCTGTGATTCAAATAAGTCATCAATAGGCACACAGCACGATGCTTGCATAAAAAAATGGGGTATGCGCATGGATTAAGTATATGATTTTAATGTGATATATGGTATTGTATAATCTAGGCAGTAGAATTAAAGCGATGACAAAAAGAACACAGTATTACCCGAACACTCGGGAAGCAATGCGTAAACGCCAAGCATTGGACATGGTTGACCAGTTGATGGTAATCATACAAAAAAGTATGGCTAATGAACGAGCAACGGAAGATTATGCAGAGTTCGACGCGATAATCGCGCGTATTGATGAAAAACTCACAACACAACAAGAAAGTGGGCTACAATCAAGATTAGTAACGCATTTAATGAGTGATCGCATACCAAATGCCTACCTAAAAGGAAAGTGTGATCGCATAAACCGACTGTGTAAAACTTTGAACGCTGTTATCAGGCACATGGATACAGACTTGCTAAGCATATGGGCGTTAGATACCCCCGGTAGCGGAGGATTAATGAAAATACTAATCATAGCCGTTCGAAACGCGGATTATGATCCCTTCGTTAGACTGTACCATAGAATGGAGCAAGTAAATAAAAACGGTTTACTTAAGATTGAGCAAGATGAAAAATCGACGATACGTGCATTAGCGCGCCTTGCTTTCAGAAGTAAAACTGATCCTGGTCCGACAAGCAATATTATCAATGCATTGAGCAACGCCATGCGAGATTTTACGCTTGATGAAATCTTAAGCATTGAAGCAGCGGCGCCAGCCACCTTAGTAGCAATAGCAGTCGCCGCATTAGGCAGGAAAACGGCCACACTCAATGCGATCGCTGATCAACTCTCACTATGCAAGCTAAACGATCTGATAAGAATTGAAAAATCAGCGCCTTGTACGATTATGGTGCTACTTGAGTACCTCAGAAAAGCCAATAACAATGAATTGCATAATTTGACAAAAACCATGGCAACAGAAATGCAAAAAATAGATAAATCATATTTATTAGATATCCTTAACACAGTGCCGTTGACACTAAAAGAAATACTGATGTTTTTAAGTCGATATTCTTATGTAGGTTTTTATAAAATCAGTAACCAATTAAAACAGTTAACCGATGATGAAATAGGATCGCTCGTAGAGAAAGTGCCATCATTGCTTTTCGAATTTTCGAAATTGGCAGTTAATGGTCATATCGCAGCATTGAATGCGATCAGCATACAACTGAAGAGTCTATCGACGCACGGGATGAGGATGATCATGAGTCGTGAAAAAAACACGTTGAAAATGATAGCAGAGGCAGCTATCCACGGCCACAGTAATGCTTTTATTGCCATCAGTGTTCAGTTAAGAGAGTTAAGTGGCGATGATTTGATACACATTGAAAAGCAAGCCCCCGGTACATTAGTCGATTGCATCAAGGCTGATTACATTGCAAACAGTCGTGTCACCAGCTCGATGATTAGGAAATTACAGAAAGATACAATTCAAGATGAAAATAGAGCGCAGCAATCAATAATATTAAGCAGGCTCAAGAAATATTTAAAATCAATGCTTGATCGTGAAAATATCAAGTGTTTGTTGATATATCATATAATTGTAAGTGCCGGGTGGGGTGATCTATGTCAAAGGGATAAGCCAAGTCGCCTCAGTACAAGACAGAAACTGATGCGAATGGGACTAACCTGGTATGAGGCCATAGAAAAATGTGCACAATCAGCACATCAACCACTGGTAAAAATGATCGATTATATAAAAAATAATATCTTCGTTACATCACCTCAGCATGAACGAGCGTTTAGATTAGTATTTGTAAGAGAATTTATCAATAATTTATACGCCTTGTGCGAAAAAGATCAACAATATGCAACAATATCTGAAGTTGAGCCAGGATTGGATTCGTATCGAACAATGCTGAATCATATGGGTTGTCAATCAACAACAGACCCTATTATTATCAATGCATTACGAGAGCTTAATATATGCTTGGCACAATATCATCATGGAATGCTCAGTCGCACAACGGATGTCGCTAAGGAAAATGCTAACGTCTCAGTCACACGAGTAGATGACTCTAAGTTATTTGACAATATAGAGCCAGGCCAAGAAAGAGAGAAATACGCTATGCTAAGACATATGAGCAACCATATCGTCGGACGTATGCAAAGCGGGGAGGATGGAAGCATCGGCCATGTGCAAGCACGCATCATAAACAGTTTTACAAAGTGGATAGAGCACATTGCTCAACAATTTCCAGGCGTTAAATTATACGAAGATAGTGACATGAACTATCATAAAATCAGAATGATACTCAAAGACTATGATTACGACCAAGTCATAGATCTCATCAGAGAAATCGCACAGAAAAGTTCACAGAATAAGGCTAAACCATGAATAAGAAGATAACACACATGCAAATAAGCAGATGCCTTAATTGGAAAGTGTGTATTGGGATTAAACAATATACACGCCGCACCCGTTTGAATAAAAAAGAGGTGAAATGATCATGGCTAATAAAAAAAGACGACGAGAAGACGAGTCAGGTGAAGCGCAATATAGCGCGATGAATATTGCTAAATGGATAGTTGAGCTCGCGAATAATACATTTCTGATGAATAGAAAAATACATAAAAATGTATTTTCCAAGATGGCTTATGCAATTCAACAGTGGGATAAAAGACAGCTCTTAGACATAGAGCAGCAAGCAAGAAAAACCATTTGTTTGCTCGCAAAAATAGTGAGCGAATCTAAAATTGGTGAGATCAATTTAGCAGTCGAAGCGTATGGGAGGCCAGATGAAGCACTTGGCGCAATGATAGATATAATGCAACACTGTTGTCACCATGAGCTATTATCAATTGAACAAAACGCACCTGGAACAATCAAAGCCATCGCTATGGCAACGAGTAAGGAGTGCAATACATTAACACCCATTAGCAAGCAATTGAAAAATATTGCGAATCAAGATTTATACGAGATTGAACAGCAATCAAAAGGTACCATAAAAGCCCTGGCTGCATCAGTTGGTTCAGGATCTTCAGATGGACTTGATGCCATCTGCACACAGCTGAAATCATTCACAAAGGCACAATTACTGGAAATAAATAGAGGTTCAGATGAGACAATCTCACAGATTGCACAAGCAGCCTCGCATAGTCACTACCCTAAGGCGCTACAAGCAATCGCAATACAGTTTGGTAAATTAACAGGAGAAGAGTCAGTCGAGCTTGCAAGAAATTATACCATGTTGTCACTAACGAAGGCCGCTTGCAGTGGGTACCCTGAAGCGCTCAACGCAATCAGTGCACCGTTGGGTAGATTAATGCTTGATCAAATCAAAGCCATAAATGACAGTACGCCAAACAGCTATGAAGGTTCTAACAACACAATCATGGGTATTGTTAAAGCGTGTGCGCACGGACATGAGAGTGCAATGCTCAGCATCATGGCAAAATTTGCAGGAAATAATAATAACGGCATGCTGAAAAAAAGTTTACAATTCATCGTAGCCAGAGTTATAAGGAAATCCTGCTGCGGTAAAAATTTAGCACTGTTACGAACACTCTCAGACTTGGGATGGCAGCATTTTATTAGGCCTGCATATCTGATAACGTGGTGTGATTACATAGTCAACTGCCTGAAGTCAAAAACAGTAAAGGGCTATCGTGATGCACTTTATTTCATAAAATCAGAAATATTAGTTGCTTGTAGTCAACATAAAAGAAAAAATAGGTTGTTTTTTCTGAGACAGATAATAGATTACTGTGAGTCGTTACTCGAGCGTGACGACAATGATGTGATTGAGATGAAGCGGCTTATAGATAAGTTGAAAAAGTGCATGATATACTATTCGCAATGTCTGCCTGATTGTTTACCTGCCACAGCTTTAGATATAGAAATGCAAGCATTGGTCATGCCCCTCGAGCCAACACATGGATTATTCAATACTGTTCGACAACAGCTCGCAATGCGCTACCGGAGCCTGAAATTATTGAATGCAGGGTTGGGGACTTATATTCATGCAGGACCAGAAAGAAGTTTGGCAACTGCACTAGAGACAATGAAGCAACAATTTTATCACTGGGTTCATACCGTCGTCCATCAGTATGATCGTGCACTATTCAGTAATAGTGAGATGTGGCGTCTTCAATTGGAGGATATGGATTATGATGATATCCATATTTTGTTAAAAAATTGCGATTTTGATGGTGCAATACAATACATAAAAAACCAGCGCAACAGCCAATCAGGACTCGCGATAATAACAGATGAACGCGATACCACGCACCAACAGCCCAGATGAATAGATGATAAGAGGCATGGTTCATCAAAATTGAACTCAGAGACTTTGGAAAGGCTTGCTACAAGCAGCAGCATAATTTTTTTCCTTGGGTCCTGTGTGTGAACTGGGCGAAAAAAAGCAATAGGGAGCATGATCAAGATTAGGGTCACTATAAAGTCCAATTGCAGCATCCAGACTCAAAGTCTCTGCACAAACCCCGCTTGACTTGTGAGCATATGCAATTTCTTGCGCCAGCCCAAGCGGTAGTTCACCGGTATGGTCATGCTTTTTTATGTAGTTTAAGAGGCGTAGCATCACTGCAGCGTCTAAGATTTTACCTGAGTCACGATAAAAAATTTCCAGTCGCTCTCTCTTAACGACAATAAGTGTACTGTTCGTAAGGCTTGAGTCAGGACCGATTATTCGACCCTGAATATGATTTTCTAATCCGGCAGCAGAACAAATAAAATAGTCACTATGCGTACCATAATCAGGATCTTTCAATGCCCAATGTGCGTTATTGTCCTGTGAGAGATGACCGAGTGCAAGCAGACTTTCGCCATAGGATTCTTTGTGGCCATTTGTAGTCCATCCCCCGCGGACTTCAGCACAAACATGAATATTTGGTTTGCCTAAAATATGGGTTAGCGTCTTCACCACACCACGCAGAGGACAGTGAATTGTTAAATAGTGTTTGGTGCCTAAAATCGAAGATTCCAAGCCCGATACATGCGCAGAAAAACCTTTTACTATTGCGCCAGTTCTTGAAAATAATCTTTGAGAGTCAATCGCGTGCCATGGGTTTTTTATAAAACCGTAATGACTAAAAGCAGGCGTTTTTTTATCGGTGGCATACGGGACAGAGATAACAATTTCCTGGTAATACGCATAGGGGTTAGCAAAGCCACTAACAGAAAACCCAAAGCGCGATTGAAAATTAGTTTTACACCGATGCGCATGGTCGCAGTGTTTTTTGAGTGTTTGGTCGGTAATGGGATCTGAGGATCCATAAACAATAAATCGTAGCTCCCTGGGAGTAGATGCTTGAATAAAATCACAAGTCGCAGCATCAGAGATTGATAGAAGCATCGGATAAACACTATCTCGCAAATAAGCAAAGCCTGAAAGCGCAGGCGTAGGTGAAAAACCAAGCAGTGCTTTTTCAAATAACGGTGCATAAAAAGGCATCTCTTTATCCCAATCTGTCGTTAAAACAAACTTGTAAAAAGCATCATAATCGGCTAGAGACCGATACTCGAGGCAATGATCAGTGCCATCGGCAATATCGTCAGCAAGCGCAAGCTTGTAGGCGTTAAGAATATTGCTCAAGAACAGTGCTTCACCATGACGCGCCGTCTGGATATAATAGTCTCTCCAAAAACAGACATTACTAGCAGATAGTTGCTCAAATGCTAAATAAAGCGTTCGGCCATTGTTAAGTACCTGTTGGCCATGAAAGCAATGAACTGTTTCTTTATTATCGGTTGTATAAGTGATTTTTTTCATATAATTATCTTAATTTGACATGGTATCATACTGAAATACAGGCAACTAGAGTCAAGTATCAACATAAAGCATGGAAGATTAGTTCTACTCATTATCGACTTGATCAGCTGATCCTATGTAGATCAATCCGCATGACGGTCACCGGGTGATTTTTGTAAACATCCTTATCTATCGTTTTCCATCCAGAGCGTTGGTAGTAGCCCAGCAATTTTTCATCAAAAGTAAAAAGATGTAGCTTTTTATAACCCAAAGCAACTGAGTGCTGTAGGGCAGCATCCATCAGTGCCTGTCCAACACCTTGATTCTGATGCCGTTCAGCAACCACAAAATCAGAAAGCCATGGCGTGAGCTTCGAGTCCAATCCATCCTTTTTACACAGTGTCACCATGCCGAGAGGTTTACTGTCACATTTGGCAACAAGCGTGATCGGAAGCGTATCCTTAGCGATATTTTTAGCTAGATCATGTGCAATGGACATGGCGGTTACCTTTGGTAACCAGTGGCGCCCCAAAACGTCAACCCATATCTGAGCAAGCATTGGAATACTAGCCATACACGCGGACAAGGGCTGAATATGAATTTGGGGGAAACGCTTTGTGACCATATTGATGAATTGTGGGATGTTCCGTGATCGTAAGTCACTGTAACCATTTATCATACATGAATCAACTAAACTTCAATAATTATTGGGTTAATGAGGATGTTTAGGATTCAATTGAAGCCATGTGATGTAAAAAATATTTACACAAGAAATGCAATCAAAAAATAAATTAGGAGCATCCATAAGTAAGCGTTTATCAAATGACGCATTGAGCGAATGTCAATCGAATATACGTATCCGCCCTCTTAAGACAGTGCGCTCATCTCAATTGGTATGGTTGCTGCAAAATAGGCATGACGGGAAAAATAAATGAAATAGACATCATATATTGTAATGATATTATAGAAAGATTTATAATACAGGAGACGATAGAAGAAAATGAACAATACTATGCAGCGTTTAGGAATATTCAGAGAAAGCATCTCAGAATCTCAGGAGATGGAAACAGACTTTTTAAATTACACGAAAATGCTCTGGTGGAAAGAAACGAACCGGCAAGCAATCAGCATGGTCCGCGATGAGATTGCAACAAAGCGCACTGATGCATTACCCAGTGAATTAATATTTTACCCATCAGCTCAGACATTTCCCAGTAAAGTGATTATTGACGTCATGCAATCGGCCACTCACTATGCGATTACGAACAGCATGACAATCATCAGTATCGGTTCCGGTTCTGGCATTTTAGAAGAGCGCGCTCGTCTTCAAGGGGCAAAGATTCAGTGCATAGAGCGTATGCAATACGTTGGTTTTGAGAATGAGTATCACGTTGCTGATGATCAAATCTATTTCAAAGGGACGACGCATCGAGTACATTGGATGAACACATCCTCAGATAATGCTGATAGCAGCGCCACCGCACACAGTGAGAATAGCAAGCAGGTTGAAGCCGTCTATGAAAAAATAGCTGATCCTGAATGGGGTATGCAAAATACAATATTGGTCATGATCATGCCGCCTCCCAGCGACGAATACGGTGATAATCAGCAGGGTAATGGGATGGGTCACTATGTTGATGTGTTTGAAAAAATGGGTGGCAATAAATGCTTCTTGTTTTTTAGCGGATACCAAAACTCACATACAGCGATAGAACCGAGCAAGGACATGGAATCATGGAATTTATTCTCTGTTAGAAACAATCAGACAGCATCAAAACTTTTAGCTAATGTCGGCTTTTCTGTCAGTCGTGAACTGATTCAATCAAAGTGCTGTCGATATGTTGCGATCGCTGATCAGGAAGACGGCCTAGTGAGTGATTTGTTTTATGAAGATGACCCATACACGAGTGACGATTTTTCAGATGATCCTCTTGATAATACTGAGCCTTTACCACACAGCAGTATTCGATGGGTGCCAAAAACTGTAACTGTGAGCTTTGATCCTGAAACCTCTGGCGATACTTATACAGTAGAATTTCCAGAATCAGCAATAGATGCGCCATCAACAGGTGTACAGCCTAGATAATCGATTGAGATAATTGCGCAAAGTGCCGACCTGGGCTCGAAGTTGCCAGGAAAATTAGCGTGTCCAAGCCCCAATAATCTGTAAAATTATAGCCTAAAAAAGGCTTGTTACACTTTTTGGCATGTTGTTACAATCATAAGTATGGGCAGTTTCGCCTTATGTTAGATTGGATTTGGCGCCAGTTTCAACCGAAACATTCATGCTCAGGGTCAGAGACTTAATTTGGCATGTCTGTGAAATAACAAGAAGCTAATTCTCACATACATGCTTCGACACCGTGACATCATTGTAGGCTATACAACGATCACGCATATGCCAGATTAGTAATTCTATCCGTGATTGGATCTTATAATTTGTTAGAGTTTTAACAGCATGCTGCAGATCGGTACTTGATTTACTTTCGATTGTGTATTGCCTAGTAGTCCATGAGCAGGGCGTCAGCTATTGTTCGACAATGAGGCGCTAAGAATGCGTATCACAACAGCAGCTCTAAATACTATGGTTGCAATGCACGATTAGTAGTCGAGTGTGCTACGATGGGGGAATCCAACAGGTTTGAATGATCCTCAAAACTTGAGAGATAACGTTGATCACCAAGACTAATGGTTTGTACAGATAACAAGCTGTCATCCTGAACAACACGATTAGCATCTCGACTACAACCGATGGCCGTTAATCGTGATTGGGTAGAAACTTGCAATGTTTCATGGGATAAGTCATAAACTTTTCGTAATATTTGGAACATAGATTGACGATCCACAGAACTAAAGTGATGCGGGAATTCATCTTTCTGCGTATCATTTGCGTCAACCATTTTTAGGTACATGACCTGATGCTGCGAGAATAAAAAATCAATTGCCTGAGGTATTGCTTCTATCCACATGCCCTGCACCAGATTACCAGGCGCAATGGATATGCCATGCGCAGAAAACGCATCTTTTAATAAACGAACCCGTCCAGTATACTCAGGAATATTGCTACGCAAACCACCGAAGATATTGACTTTTGCCGTTGCGATATCACCACCATGCTGAGTAAACTCACGAGTAAAACTGGAAATAGCAGCATTAACCACGGATTTTTTTTCGAATTGCTGAGATGGCATATGAATATAGGCAACACAAGTTTTACGACCATCAAGATCATAGTTTGCACACTCAATAAGGAAACAGCATGATAAATTGAACACGACCACAGCGTCAAAGTCTCTACTATAACGTCCGGCTAAGCAACAAAACTCAGGAACTTCATATACTTTAATATTAGTCATTTTTATTACTGGTTACTGATCGTTCATTATACCATAGACCAAAGCTGACGTACAGTGGTTGGACCCTTGGTACCGGCGAACCTTGCGCGCGTATAGCCCGGGCAAATAACCTTGGTCATCTCGATAATTTCTGGCCAAGTCAGCATCCATCTCACTCTGACTTAGGGGCTTATAATGGACAGGCCATAGTGATTTTATCGTTGCTTGACTGCTTGGCTGTATTGGCGTGCCGTCAATAGAGTCAACATTATCAAGTTGATTGTCTAGTGCGTAGACGCTCACATCATAATCCGTAGTAAAAGGTGCAACGACCATTTTTTCAATTTGGGGCCATGTCATCCTTGTTGATCGTGACAACACGTCAAAAAGCGCAATAAGTGCTTTCTTCTTTGGCTCAGCTAGCGCAGATTGTTGGGGCTCTGACTCGTTCATTTTTTGTGATAATGCTAAGCTTTGGTTGTAGCTTTGCGCAACACTACCAAGACAGGTCCATGTCAGGAATAGTATTATTTTACAATACTGAACACGAATCCTATAACGCCTCAAGAATCTACAGATACAGTTAGGTAAGGTATCATTGTTAAAGCAGTAAAACAAATTAGATGACTTGATTAAACGCCATGGTAATCATGGAAGGATCAAATGAATTATGATAGGTTATCATGGTCCAAGTAATCATATAAAACTCCCATATGCAAGCCATCACACAAATACAGGAAAACACCCATCAAGCAAAAAACAGATCAAAACATGATGCAAATGATCTACGCATTTTAAATGAAATGCTAGATATACTCAGCAGCATTCAAGTACAACAATCTGTGAGACCAGATGAACTCTCTGAACTGGCAGAGCTTGCTAATTCGATTGCTTTTGAAGATAAAGACGGCAATTGTGTGAGAAATAAATATGGCAGTATTAACAGATCAAAGAATTGCAAACCACGTGAGAATGGGGTTTTATTCATGCAAATGGCATGGATGCGACATATTGATACAAAAAAAATAACGCAGCTTAGCGCTGAAGATGAGAAAGATCTGATAAGCGACTTAGATAGCACAAAATCAAAAATTGAAGAAGTGTGTCAGTATCTATCAACCGCGAGCAATCCAATGGATAAGATTGATATGGCGCACTGGAAGCAGGAAACGACGTGGTTAGCTTGGATAGAATATCACTATTTGCAACCAGTGATTGATAAAATGCAAGAGATACTGCAAGATACGCAGCTAGCAAATTTAGATTTAAGCAAGCGAGAGCATCGTTATTACCTAGGCGCTGTGTTGACCAGTATTGGCGAGCTAAGTAACGACTTGTTGTTAATGACATGCTGCAAAGATGATGAGGACTTTAAGCTTTTTAAGACTTTAAGAAATAATATGTTGCATGATCAAAGCGCAATGAATGAAGCCAATGAAGCCATG
>DCKN01000054.1 GCA_002320385.1 Proteobacteria bacterium UBA1673 | reverse complement strand
CGAAACGTCTCAAAGAGTCAACGGGCCATACTGCAAAAACCATTCATCGAGCACTTGGCGTTGATCCAGTCACGAGGCGCTTCCAACACAATGAAAAAAATTTGCTCAATATTGAATATTGTATTATTGACGAAGTGTCGATGATCGATACGCATATCATGCGCCATGTTGTTGCGGCGCTTCCAAAACACTGTGGCTTGTTGTTGGTGGGGGACGTTGATCAGCTACCATCTGTGGGGCCGGGAAATATTTTGAGAGACCTTATCCAGACTAGCCGTATTCCCGTTGTTGCTCTAACAGAAATATTTAGACAAGCGCGCACTTCTCTTATTGTTCAGTACGCACATGCCATACGAAAAGGAAAAGCGCCACGTGTGCAAGAACAAAATAAAGATGAAGTGCTAGACTGCTACATTTTACACTCAAATGAACCGCAAACAATACAGTCGAAAATTACGCATTTAATTTCGCAACGTATCCCTGAGCGCTTTAAGTTCAACCCAATGACCGAAATCCAAGTTCTTTGTCCGATGCACAAGGGGCAGCTAGGCGCCCAGATAATCAACCAGGCCATACAAGAATGTCTCAATCCGAATACAACGCTTGTGACAAGCTTTGGCCAAGGGTTTCGCAATGGTGATCGCGTTATGCAAATTCGCAACAATTACGATAAAGATGTTTTCAACGGTGATATAGGTTATATTTCGGGTTATTGTGACCGCAGACAAGTTCTTTCAGTGGCATTTGACGACAAGACTGTTGAATATCTTGACGATGAGCTAGATGAACTCACACTTGCTTACGCGATGACAATTCATAAAAGCCAAGGATCTGAGTTCCCAGTGGTAATCATGCCTATATTTTCTGGTCATTACGTCATGCTAGAACGAAACTTGATTTATACCGGCATGACGCGGGCTAAGCAATTACTTATCATGATCGGGGATGAAAAATCAATTCGCATGGGTGTTCATAAGCAAAGTGCACAAGATCGATCAACCCTTCTAAAGGAAAAAATTAATTATTTTTTTGAATCATTACATGCACATAATGATTAATACTGTCTATTTGCATACTAGGTTATTGACAGAAAGCAATTAAAATGGCTTTAATGTACGTGAGATGTTATGAGGTAAAAATTATGACTCAAGACAAAGACAGAACCCTACCGGTTGACGAAGCAGTAACATTGCACGCACCCAAGCAAGATAAGCGGTTTTTTGGCTTTGGTGGTGTCGTAATTGGTGTTGACCATGGCACCGACAAGATCGTACCGGAAGTCGGCATCAATACTGTTGTGAGCCAAATCTCAGACGTCGTAACCAAGGTCAATCAGTTTACTGGCACCCCAAATGACAAATTAAGAGCCGATGCATCCACAGCAGCTGCTTACCCCCAACGGCCCTCTTCAGGAAAAAAACATGTCTTGATGCCAGAGGGTTTGAGCAAACCTCGTGAAGAAGTCACGGCTGATGACGACCAAAGTCAAGCGACCTCATTTGATGTACAACACCCTGAAATACTGACACGAACAAGTCAAATAGCTGACCCTACGGGCGTAACGATGAGTTCTGAATCAGTCCTTGACCTTTCAATGGAGCACTATGCAAGCATCGCTGAAGCATATCTCCGACACTCAGGTCTTAATGTCGACCAAGATATCGATGCCGCCCCACCAGCTACTCGATTGAAGAAAGAAACAGTCACGCACTACGGCTCATGCGGCCCTAATAGTTGTGTGATTGGCTTCTGCATCGCCGTCCTAGAGAACAAAATCAATGTTGAAAATGCTCAAGAATTTAGCAAGCTGGTTCAGTCCTGGAATACCACTTATCCAGATGATACTGTCCATGATATTTTGTCATTACTTGATAAGATACGTCAGAAATTAAGGGGCGGTAACACCACTGATATGGAAAACCTCATGGGCCCTGTGATTAGAGTCTACTACGGCATTGCCATGCAAATGCAGCTACAGTCGTCGGGATCAGCAAACATGGATCCACGACTGACTGATGACTTGAATAGCTCATGGGACTTAAATAGCTTAAGCGATAACGACTACGCCTTGATAAGGGATGCGGTTGTCACAGCGTCCGCAGATACGATCGAGGACATGTGTAATGGTCATATCCTCTCACTAGAGGATGTCTCAAACCCCCTATCATTTGGTTACTACTACGATCAAAATGATCTGGAGATCATTGCCAAAGAGCTCCTCAATATACAATTTGTCAGAGCCACTCAGATGGATATTGGTGTCAATGAATACAAAGAGATTGACCTCAAAATCAAAACAAACCAGAAAGTGATTGAGAAAGCTCAAGAAAAACAATTACTTGAAAATGAGTCGAATGGGATACTTGAAGCCGATCCCCATGATGTGGCGAAAAAACTTTGTTCAAGCGGCGAGAGTGTTGAATACTATCGCTTCAGTCAAGATGAACCCTCCTACAAAGCTTGGCTAAAATTCAGGAGTGCGGTTCAGCTTAACTGGATTGACCGTGAATTTGATGTTAACACACGAATTGCTGACGCGGCGAAAGCAGCTGAGCAGAAAGGCATCGCTTTTGATGTACAAGCCTGTAAGCGGTTTTGTGAGAGAGTTATTATTTCAGCCATCGAGCGGGAGTTTTTAGCTCAGCTATCCGATGGCAACAATATTATTGCAGACTTGTCTAGCACTGCTTCAGACGGTATTCACGTTGTTCACTCGGGTGAACAGTATTGGGATGCGCTTATACCAGACATTCTTTTTGAGAAATACTCCCGATCCCGTGTCCGTTCTAGTTGCGCTCAGCCAGCTGAACCTAATGAGAATGTTGCATATCACTACAGTTTGGCTCAATCCTTATTTCCAGATTCCAGATCTCTGTTGCCGTATTTAAATCTCTCGTCAGATTGCGCTCTCGTCAGTCATTATGATGCTAACGTGGATGACCTGTACGATGATGACGATGATGAGATCACCTACCTAGTCAATGCAATCTCTGACTTGTGTCGCTCTGTTGCAACGGTTGCGAGCTCAATTCACTTGGTAATTTTTGCCTTGTCGACATTTTTGCTTGGTATAGCTGGCAGTGCTGTCTTCACTCTAAGTGTTATTGCTTATCAAACGTATAGCCATATGAACTCAGATCTAAAAACAGCGAAGCCCCAAGCACGTAACAGCGAAGCTTCCAGTCAGCAGTTTACGGCCAATCACACTAAACATGCATCGGACAAAACATGTGAGGGCCCCCGTCGTAGATCTCAATCTGACCATGCTCAAGCAATCCACTCAGATACATCCTTTTTTGGCGCATCAGGCAATCAAGGTGTAAGCGATAATTATCGGCCGGTGACAGCTTGATTTGTCGACGACCTTAGTTACCGTCTAATGCGGTCAGTGACCCAAGGTAAATCTTGTCTTTTAGCTGTAGTATTGGCGTCGCTTTTCTGATAAACGGCGGCGTATGCTCTGCATGACACTTTTTTTTCAAAACCCGATTCAGCTTGTTATCCGGCGTTATTTCGTTTTTGAGAATCACTTTTGCGTCACCTCGCTTATGCTTAAATGCCATGATTGCTTCTGGTTGCCATTTTATTTTTAGTCTATTAGGCTGTTCTATATAGCCTGGTAATTTATTGGAGTCATGCCACTCAATCAACGGCTCTTGAGTGAACCAGTCTATTGGCATAATGAACAACCATCGTCTATATTGATGCATTTTGTATTGTCTTTGTATCAAGCTAATCTTTGTCGAGCCATTAGCACCTTCTAGTTGTCTAACGAGTTCTGTTAATTGCCTTTTGTGTGGCGCATACCAACCAGATTCGATACAGTGTACTCTTAGTATCAACCCTCTCGTATCTTTGCAAAATTGATTGAATTTATCAATATTTATTGCTGGAATGCCGTAATGCCTCTCTAGTATATCTAGCATCAAACTTTTTGCTTGTGCACGTAATAAACACCAATCTGAGTCGATATGCTCAATTGTTTGTTCTAACATACACAGCGCATCGGGCCAGCGCTTCTTTATAATAGGCATGACCTCATGCCGTATATAATTTCTATCGATGGTCAATTCTTGATTTGAATGATCATTAATATAGCCAATTCTATTGCTTTCCGCATACGCTACTAAATCTTGCTTAGTGATTTTCAGAAGTGGCCTCATGACCGTTATCCCGTCACGCAAAGTCTCTTGCTCCATACTTTTTAGCCCTGCACATCCGGCGCCCCTGAGCATACGCATGATCAGCGTTTCGGCCTGATCATCAAGATGATGTCCTAAATAAAGCGCAGATTTGCCTTTATTTGATCGAATGATTGATTTGAATGCTGCCCAGCGCGCTTTTCGAGCAGCATTTTCTATCCCTTCACCGCGCTTAATCACGTCTACTTTTTTGATACGATAATTGATATTGTCTAGTCTGTTAACTTGCGACCTACAAAACTCAGCCCATTGGCTTGCCTCTTGAATTAAATTGTGGTTTACGTGAATCGCGATGACTTGGCTGTCTTTGTCTTTTAGGCTATGAATCATGTGCAATAGGCAGCTTGAATCGAGTCCGCCACTGTAACCAATATAAATTGTATCAAACTGACTCAGTGACTTTCGGATTGTTTGAGCTATTGTATTAATCTTTGTTTTATCGGTGTCTAGCTTTGACATGAGAATGAAGATGATAGTTTTTGCAGACGTGCGTGTCGTCTTTGTATTAACTCATCTATGTCTAGATCTATCAGACTATTCAGAGCATTTCTTAGCGATACTTGCATTGCGTCGATTGCTGCTTGCGGGTTTGTATGGGCCCCTAGCCCCGGCTCACTAATCAGCTCATCAACAAATCCGCCTTTGGCCATTGCAGATGCGTGAACCGCCATGGCGTGTGCTGCATCAATAGAGTGATCCTTATCTTTCCATAAAATTCCTGAGCACCCTTCTGGAGAGATCACTGAAAAAATTGAGTTCTCATACATAGCTATATGGTCTGTAACACCCATAGCCATTGCGCCGCCGCTCATTGCCTCTCCAATGATAAATGCGATGATTGGTACACGTAAACTGGTCATCTGCAAAATATTATGTGCGATAGCCTGGCTTTGGTTTCTTTGCTCTGCGTCGACCCCGGCGTAAGCACCAGGAGAGTCTAGAAAGATGACAACTGGCATTTGATACTGTTCAGCCAGTGTAAATAACCGTGATGCTTTACGATAGCCCTCAGGGCGCGGCATCCCGAAATTATGCTTTATTCTTGTTTGAGTATCGTGGCCTTTTTCTTGGCCGAGTACCATAACTGCAGTGTCGTCAAATAGCGCAGTGCCGCCAATGATGGCTTGGCAATCGCCAAACATTCTATCACCGTGCAGTTGATCGAAGTCTTTAAAGCTTTCGATGAATTGGAGCGCTTTTGGTCGTTTAGGATGACGAGCTCGTTGGACTGATTGCCAAACTTCATCTTTTTCTAGTTGCCTAGTCTCTGTGCAGTTATTAGCATCCACGAGCTTGTCACCTATTTGATCATATTAGCTGTCGTCAGAACTATCTGATGATAGCTTACGTTTAATCATGTCGCCCAAACTGCTGGCATCGGTTTGGCTATCAGCTTCCATTTTCTCGTATTCTTTTTTCACGTGATTAACGCCAGCCCCCTTCGACATAGACAAGGGCAGTAAGTAGTTTCTTGACTCGTGTAAAGTGACATATGCATCGATGCTGTCACCTTCCTTGATGTCGGATGGACATTCATCACTACGTAGTACACCGTCGATCTTGTCGTTGACTTTCACAATCACTTGCTTACCATCCAACTGCTTTACTGTTACCGTAATCTTAGTGTTTCTTGGTGTTTGCTCACAAAAATCAGCAAAGGGATCAGAAGTGATTTGTTTTGCGCCAAGCGAAACACGCTCACGCTCTGAATCAATTGACAACACAACTGCTTCGATCTCTTCGCCTTTCTTGAGCTGTCTAATGATTTTTTCACCTGGATCTGTCCACGATAGGTCTGTCGAGTGAATTAGTCCGTCAATACCGCCATCAAGCCCGATAAAGACACCGAAGTCTGTGATCGTCTTGATTTTACCCTTTATGACATCGTCTTTTCGATGGTTATTGGCAAACTCTTGCCATGGATTCATCTGACATTGCTTGAGTCCAAGAGAAATTCTACGCTTGTCTTTATCAATATCTAGAATCATTACTTCTACTTCATCGCCAACGTGAACAAGATTACTTGGCTTAACATTTTTATTGGTCCAGTCCATTTCACTCATATGAACCAATCCTTCG
Organism: Proteobacteria bacterium UBA1673; assembly: GCA_002320385.1. GTDB lineage: Bacteria > Pseudomonadota > Gammaproteobacteria > Comchoanobacterales > Comchoanobacteraceae > UBA7916. The sequence continues at coordinate 2,633 of DCKN01000054.1, read as the reverse complement.
ATCGCGTTTGTAATTTCTACAAAGCACCCATACTCGGTGATGTTAGTGACTTTACCAAACACCTTACTATTGAGAGGGTACTTATCCTGTAAATCTTCCCATGGATCTTCAGCTAACTGTTTAAGACCAAGCGACACACGCTTTTTCTCTTTGTCATAGCTGAGCACTTTGACCTCAATTTCGTCGCCAATCTGGATCAACTCACTTGGGTGTTTAATACGTTTCCAGGACATATCAGTAATATGTAACAAGCCATCGATACCGCCAAGGTCTACAAACGCACCGTAGTCAGTAAGATTTTTAACAATACCTTTAACGGTTAACCCGACTGATAGGCTATCGAGTAGTTTCTGCCTATCTTCACTGCCTTGATCTTCAAGAATGCTTCGTCGTGAAACAACAATATTATTACGCTTTTTGTCAATCTTAACGATTTTGAACTCCATTTCTTGTCCGACGAGAGAGTCTTGATGCTTCATAGGCTTAACGTCAACTTGTGAACCCGGTAGGAACCCCTTTACAGTATTGACAATGATTGAAAAACCGCCTTTGACTCTATCAGTGATTGAGCCAAGTACAGGCGCGCCAGCTTCAAATGCCTCTTCGATATTGCGCCATTCAACAGCTTTTCTTGCTTTTTCTCTTGATAGACAAGTTTCTCCATAGCCATTTTCAACAGCTTCGAGGTATAAGTCATACTTGTCACCAATTTCAAGTGGCTTGTCTTCCTCGTCGAGTTCAAACTCGAATCGTGGGATGATTGACTCTGATTTTAATTCACTGTCTACGACAACGTAGTCTTTATGAACCTCAACGATTGCACAGTTCATGATATTTCCGTGCTTTATATCTAGTTGGCCAATTTTCTCTTCAAATAATGCGACTAACTGCTCGTCAGTTATGTTGGCTTCTGTTGGGTTAGATTCTTTTTGGGTGCTTGTGTCAGCATTCATGCTTTATTCCTTTTGCGCTTGCGCGCGGCGTTTAAATGTTAATAACAACTTCTTTTTCGAGAAGCCCCTGGTATACTCTATTCTTTACGGCCTGTATACTCATGTTCGTCGTATCAATCACGAGTTCGTCGGGCGTCTGTTTGAGTTGTCGGAATGCTTGTTGACGATCCCGAGCATCTCGCGCAGTTTGCATGAGAGCAACTTGGTCGATTTTAACATTATTTCCACAACGATTCAACTGATTAAAACGCCTTTGTATACGTACTTCTTCATCTGCCTCCAAAAAGACTTTCAGGGTTGCGCCAGGAAAAACAACACGTGCCATATCTCGACCCTCTGCGATAAGACCTGGGGCTTTTGCCATACTACGTTGAATTGAAAGCAATTGATCTCTGATTACTTGAATGCCAGCTAATTTCGCGGCCTCTTTGCCGATATCTTCTGTTGCGAGAAATTGACTCAAATCCTCATTTTCCAGCAGTACAATCACATCGCCATTTTGATTGACACGACAGCTCAGATTACTTAGCCTTTGCCTCAACGCATTATTCAATTGATGATTGTCATCAATTGCAAATCGCATATTTTGCTTTTCAAATGCTAAATAACGATAGAGGAAACCACTGTAGAGCACACTCCACCGTAATTCGGAAGCAATTTGCGAAGCGATGCTGGTTTTCCCTGTACCGCTTAAACCGTCGATGGTTACAACTGGCACCCTATCTAAACGCTCATAGCTCATTTTTACCCCCTGTATTCGATTAAAAATTGACATAAATCTGCAAAAGCTTGATCTGATACGCCATGTGTTAGGCTGATACGCCCTCCACCCACTAAACGATGGCCCCGTAGACCCAAAAGACCCAAATTATCCGCTTGCTTGAAGAAATGCGCTTGATTTTCTAATATATCGAAGCAGATATTGTGCATTGATCGTAACTTCTGCGTGGTTTTAATTATAAATTTTGGATGCGCGTCAAGAATCTCGTAGAGCTTTTTTGAACGATGTTTTTGTCGAACTTCAATTGCCTGCATGCCACCTGACCGTGATATCCAATCAAGCATATGGCCTAACATATCAATACAAATCAATGGTGGCGTGGCGTACATTGATCGATGCGCAACCATTGATGGGTAGCTTTGTAGCGATGGGAGATTGTTACGCGCCTTCTTTAGAAAATCTTTATTAATAATTACGATACACATGCCTGAAACGCCGAATGCTTTCCCTGTCGCTGCGAATAGCATGCTATAATGCTCAATTGGAATAGTGCGAAAGCCAAGGTCAGATGTAACATCAGCAATTACCATACCGCTTTGTCTATTGACATGTGGCAGCATCACGCCGTCAACCGTTTCATTACTCACGAGGCATCGAATATGATTTTTCGAATTAGAACCACTTAAAAAATGCTGAACATTATCGGAGTTGACAGGTTGTGACGAGACATTGCTGTGTTGAATCTGTCTTAGGGTGTCATACCACGACCTTGACCAGCAGCCGCTGATGCCCACCTCAAATCCTAAATCTGAGAAATTACTGGCAATCAGCTCGTACTGCTGCCTTGCACCGCCAGAACAAAGCACGATTTCGTATTGACTTGGTATAGCCAGCAGGTGTCGAAGATGATTCAAGATGCTTTCGATACGATCGATAGCGACAGGATGACGGTGCGAAAG
>DCKN01000053.1 GCA_002320385.1 Proteobacteria bacterium UBA1673 | reverse complement strand
ATTACGTTATTGTAATGGTGTTTTTGGTTGATTGAGTGATTCATACTGTTTTCTCACGACGAAGAGATTGTTTTATAAAAGGCCAGCTGGGAAGAGACCAGATGATTTTTATAAGATCTTGCCAGTTACTTTGATCGCTCAAAAAACGCACCAACGTATCACTGGATAGCTTATTGGCTAATTGGCTAAAAAATTGTGGTCCTTTTTCCGCATTATTTTTTAGCGTTGTTAAAAAGAGTGCGTCCATCTTTTTTTGCCATAGTGGGTCGTACTGGTGTGTAATTCTTCGCGGTTGGCTGTTGAGCATTTTTTGATTTTCTTGTGTGATCTGGCGGGCAGTTTGCGATGCCCACTTTTGTATGCGGCGAAAACCATAGCCTGATGCAGCACGTAATGCCCCAGCACTAATTCCCCCCATATCGGATGCTGATGGGGTATCGTTTTGTATAAGTCCCATGGGTAAGCATCCGTATTCCTCTCTATGAACAGTGCCACTGGTACTGAGAGAATCTTGCTCAATGGTTTGATGTCTGGGTGCGTATTTAAGTTGTATTTTTGGGAATTTATGTTTGAATGCCTGAATACATTCTCTTTTTAGTAAGGGAGAATCGATTGGATAAGAACAAAAACGCGTGTGTTCAAAAAGTATTCGTTCCGGGGATATCGGAAGGATGTAGTTAAAGCGAAACCCATGATGATCACTGCACATATCATGCATCAGCGCTACCGTTTTGGTTGACAAGTGCTTGATGTTGATCTCTATCCCGAAAAAACATTGGTAAAGTATACTTTTTGTATGATGGTTTGGTCTTGTGTCGATGACGCGTCTTGCTTTTACTGTAAGGCCTGATTGGGTTTTGATCAACCATGGGTAGTCATTGTTTGGGATTTTGTGTTTCGTTTCACCATGAACCGATGTGATTTCTTGACCCAGCATTAATTTAATATGGCTATGATTTTTTAAAACTTGTTGGATTTTTTCATAATAAATAATCGAAGGTAGATAATAGTAACGCCATTGTGTGCTTGTATGAATAATCGGCGCTTGATTTTTTTCTTGGTAAGACCATTGTGACCAGTGGCAGGTTGCAAGCTCTGTCCATGGGGTTGCGTTTTTTTCCCAAAAACACCATGTTTTGTCGTGGGTATAATTAGCTCTTGCTTCAAGTACGAGACAGTCGATAGGCTGTTGCTGTTGACTCAATGCATATGCTAAGCCGAGCCCTGAGCAACCGCCACCGAGGATGACACATTCTTTTTCGAGATATTTATTAGCATGGTGTGTGCTCTTTTGGGTCATGATATCGATGGAGGTGTTAGGTTTGTATTCCAAGCTTTGTGAAACATGGTAAATGACGGAAAAGGTCGCTGTTGGATGGTCGTGATTCATTCATCTTGTAGAGATCACTATTGAGGCGAAGTAGACATTGCGTGGCAATACGCATTTTTTGCCAAAGCGGGACGTAACTGCGCTTGTCAGGAGAGAAGTAGTCGTTTTTTTCAATGATTTTCCCGATTGATTGGTACAGACAAGCGGCAGTAAAAATACCAATTTTAAATGATTTTGGCACGTGACTGATACCGGATTTCCCACTGTAATAAAAATGTTCTGCCTTCGAGAGAAGTTGTTGGATACCGTAGCTCAGTTGTTGGTCACCTGGCATCATTTTAAGAATAGATTCGCTAGATTGTTGACCAATCACCGTTTTGGGTAGATAGACTCTACCTAGGTTTGCATCGGTCCAAACATCGCGCGCAATATTTGTCAACTGCATTGCGATCCCAAGATCAATTGCTTTCATTCGTGCATGTGGATTGTCGACATTCATAAGATCGCACATCATTAATCCCACAGTGCCCGCAACTTGATAGCAGTATGTAATTAAGGCTTCCATTGTTGGATATTGCTGATGGGTTAGATCAGAGCGCACACCATTTATTAACGTGAACAATGCTTGGGTGCTGATCGATGTATTGTCAGCGATGATGATTTGGTTATTATTTGCGTAAGCATGTATGATTTCTTGTATGACGTTTAGTTGGTTGAGTGCGTCTGTTTTACTACGATTAGGGTTATCGCCAATGTCATCAATAAGTCGGCAAACTTGATAGAGTGCGTGAATGGATTTTTGATGTTTTCTTGGAAGCAGTAATTGTGCAAAATAAAAGCTTTTTCCGTGTTTTTTGAGCTTATAATTGCCAGGAAATTGCGCTTGAAGATGTTGGATCAGTGGTGATGTTGTGATGTTTTTGTGATTCATGTGACAAGCGTATCCTGCATGTTTTGATTTTGTATCAATGAGCTGTTTTGGTCGGGTAGTAGGTGTTCGAGTACTTTTGCTGAGCACAGGACGCCTGGTAAGCCTGCGCCTGGATGGGTGCCGGCGCCAACAAGATAGAGGTTTTTTGGGCCTTCTCCTAGGTTATGATATCTGAACCATGCGGATTGATAAAAAACAGGTGCAATTGAAAACCCTGCGCCATCCGGACTAAGGAAGTCATCCTGAAAGTCTTTTGGAGTTTTGTAAAAAATATGATCAAGATGCGCTCGCAAATCAGGTAGTAAGGTATTCTCTAGATTGTCAAGAATTTGTTCCTTGAATTGTTCTCCGATGGTTCGCCAGTCTTGTTTGCCTTGCAAGTTTGGGACTGGGACCAACGCATAAAAACTATCGCAGCCGGGAGGGGCAAACGATGGATCGGTTGCTGTTGGTCGATGCAAATAGATTGAACAATCGTCTGCTACGACTTTCTTGTTAAATATATCATCGAGCAAGCCTTGATAGCGTGGACCAAGTGATATTGTATGGTGCGCAATTTTTGGATAGGTCTTAGTGGTGCCAAAAAATAAAACGAACAATCCCATTGATTTCTTACACATGCGTGACTTAGTGCGTGCACTCCAGGCGACCGATGCTTTCGGTAGTAATTGTTGATAAAGATGGGCCGGGTCAGTATTACTGATGATCATATCGCAGTCAAGAGAACGCTTGGTTGTGCTAATACCTGATACCATGTGTTGTCGATTGGTGTGAATTTGTGTCACAGTCTCATTGTACGATAGATTAATACCAGTTTCTTGCATCAGTTGTTCGAGTGCATCAACCAATGCGCCTGTGCCGCCTTGAGCGAAGTGGATACCATCTTTGCGTTCTAGAAAGTGTATTAGATTGTAAATGCTTGTTGTATCAAATGGATTTCCCCCAACGAGTAGGGGTTGAATAGAAAATGCTTGGCGCAATTTTTCAGATTTCAGGTGTTTGCATACCAGTTGCCAAACGGATTGGTCGCTCCTTAACTGTAGCATTTTTGGGGTATAGCGTAGAAGATTGCTCAATTTGTGGAATGGCTGATCTGCAAGTTGTTCGAATCCTGTTTCGTAAATATTTTTCGATGCCTGTAGGAGTTGTTGGTAGCCATTGATGTCATCTGGTTCGATGGCTTGGATCGCTTGTAGTAGGTCTTCTTTGCTGCTGCTATAATCAAAAGTATCGCCATTGGCATAGCGAAATCGATACCAAAGTTTGAGCGGGATAAATTGAACATAGTCCTCTCGTTTTCGATCGAATAATTCGAATAATTCATCAAATAAAAATGGTGCCGTGATTACCGTTGGTCCAGCGTCATGTCGGTATCCATTTTTATGGTACACTTGCGCTCGGCCGCCAAGCATAGGGCATCGGTCAATTAAAGTGACGGTATAGCCTTTTTTCCTTGCTCTGAGTGCTGCTGCAATTCCACCAAAACCACCACCAATGACAACACAGTGTTTGGGATTTCTCATAATTAGCTCACTGGACCTAATCCTAGTCTAGCATCATGAATCGTTAAGGCAAGAAAAGAATCGGCCTTGGCTTAGATATGAATACCCTTAGGATAGAATTTTGTATTGCAGCGTGAATGGTGTTGCTTTGATTATCTGTATTACATGTTGGTCAATGGTCACCCGTTTAGCATCTTTGGGCGCTGTGATGTATTTATTGATTTCATGGTGGTTATCTTTTCCGAAGCGTTTGGGCTTGTGGAAAAAGTCGTAATGGGAAAACACCAGCTTGTTATTTTGAATTCCTAGAAAGCGTATAGTGGAGAGGCTATTTTTGGTACTTTTGGGATATACTGTTGTGTTTGCCCATGTCATATTTTTGGGAAGATCATAGCTGTATTCTCTATCGCTACTGATCACAAATCCATCAAGGGCTCCAGTTTTTTTGTCTCTTCGAATGCCTTGATAATTACTGTTGATCTGCTTCTTTTGATCGGCTGATATGATTTCAAGCAATAATTCTCTTACATTTTCAATGTCTTTTTGCACAGCATAGTATGCATACTTTTTATTTTCAAAGCCTTGAACGAGGTATTCGCCCTTACGAAGACGAAGTCTAGGTGCGTAAAATGAGCTGTGTTTGACGTTGATGCCTTCATGAAGTTGTAGTGCGGGATGGGTGTTAAGACTCTTCTCTTGATAAATAATACGGCCAGCTTTGGCTGTTCTTATTTTTCTAATCTCACTTCTTTCTTCAATTTTTTCTGGTTGCGTTGGCTTAATTGCTCCATCAGGATTACACCCGCTTAGGAAGAGTAAACACATGCACGTTGCTAGAAAGAAGGTCGGTTGTTTCATGATCAGTCAAGTCCTTATAATTGAATCCACATACTAGCTTTTTGTCAGTGATTAGTCAACGATGAGCGTTAGCCCCGCGTCAGAGTCGGTCGTGTGAAAAATATCATGATCGAAACCAATGTATTTTTAAGTATCTATTCTCTTATGATTGATGCAAATGTTTCTGAATAATTGACTAAATCGATATTATGGTCTATACGGATATGAAATAATTAGATAAAGGAGACCCTATGCCTCGTCCAGGAGCCCCGAAACAAGCGCATCTTCCAGATAAGAAATCTTTACTACAAACTGAGATTAGTCATATTGATATTACATCATTTGACGCGAGATCTATCATTGATAAAATGGGACAAATGTCATTTAGTTCTCGTGACTTGTCCCGTGCATGCTCTATTTTTAATCGAATGCTCAAGGATCGTCAATCTACGATTGTATTATCGATAGCTGGATCTACTCAGGCGGCTGGGTGTATGCAGCTATACGCTGATATGATTAAATATAATATGGTGGATGCGGTTGTGGCTACTGGGGCTTCTCTAGTGGATATGGATTTTTTTGAAGCCTGTGGATACAAACATTATCGCGCTGAAAAAATTCTTGATGACCAGGTGTTGCGTGAATATTATGTTGATAGAATTTATGATACCTATATTGACGAGGTTGAGCTTACATTGCTTGATCATGTCATCTGTGATATTGCCAATGAGCTCCCCCCAGTTCCGATGACATCCCGTGGATTTCTTGCTGAGATGGGGCGCTGGCTGGCAGATGGTCATGCCAAAAAATCAGACTCACTTTTAGAATTGGCTTACAAACATCATGTGCCGGTATTTTGTCCAGCTTTCTCTGATTGCGCTGCTGGGTTTGGGTTAATGCAACATCAAATTGCCCGTCCAAAGCAATGTGTTACGATTGATTCTGTTGGTGATTTCAGAGAGTTATCACAGATTATGTTAGAGAGTGAGCGCTCTGGATTGTTTATTGTTGGGGGTGGCGTACCCAAAAATTTTTCTCAAGATGCAATCATTGGTATTGAGAAATTTGGTAAACCGCCAGGTATGCATCGTTATGCGATTCAGGTTACTGTTGCTGATGCGAGAGATGGGGCCTTGAGTGGTTCAACTTTAAAAGAAGCATGCTCCTGGGGTAAGGTTGATACTGTTTATGAACAAATGGTATTTGCAGAGGCGACAACGGTTGTGCCATTGATTGTAAGTGATGCGTATCATCGCGGTTATTGGAAAGATAGAAAGCCTCGACATTTTTCAAAATTATTTCATGAATAATCTCACTGGTAGAGACTTGATATGTGGATATGTGTACAGATCAATTTGATGTTCGCGGTTATTGTCAATCTGGTTTTTAGATTTGGGGTGTCGATATGAAAACGATGCCGCCCAATGCGGGTTTTTTAGACTTTGATCCAGAACTTTCCGTCTCTTATGCTGATGCACGCGCGGTTGTGATTCCTTTCGGACTTGAATCTAGTGTATCTTATGGTGGTGGCACCCGGTTTGGTCCTGAAGCAATTATTGCTGCGAGTCGTGCGCTTGAGTATTTTGACGAAACAGTTTGGTGCGAGCCGTGTCACGATATCGGCATTGTAACTTTACCGCCGCCAAAGATTGCATCTTCACAGTCACAAGCGCTCCAACAACTCGATACGCTGGTGCAGCAAGTCATTGATGATGGCAAGTTCCCACTGGTATTAGGCGGTGAGCATGCGATCACTGCCGGTTGTATTCGACCTTTCGCGAAACGTTTTGATGATTTGGTTATTGTGCAGTTTGATGCACATGCTGATTTGAGAGATGGGTATTTGGGTGAACATTATAGTCATGCTAGCGCGATGCGTCGTTGTCTTGATGATGCTGCGGTTAATCGTGGTGGTAGTCAAATTTCTTTACTGTCATTGGGAATTCGTAGTATTTCAGCGGAAGAAATCCCTTTTTACGAGCAAAATCAGCATCGGGTAAAAATACTCTGGGCAGATAGTAAACCGCATTGGTCAAGAGATTCGATTATAGACTTTATTCGTGATCGACCAGTGTATCTTACCTTTGACGTTGATGGTTTTGATGCAAGTTTGATGCCTGCAACTGGTACCCCAGAGCCAGGCGGACTATTTTGGGATATGAGTATTGACCTAATTAAACTCATTACGCAACATGCAACGGTGATTGGTGCGGATGTTGTTGAGCTTGCCCCTATCCCAAGGTTCCATGCTTGTGATTTTACTGCTGCAAAATTAGCCTATAAGATTTTGGTGCATGCATGTTATACCAAAAAATGACTTTTTAGATTTTTATGGCTTTGAGTCAAGCTCTGCACATTTTTGCTGCTGTTTAATAGGTTATCAGCCAGAGTTTGATTGGTTCTAGTAGAATGTATCTTGTCTACTTTTGCATCAAAGGCTGAATTATTGTTTTTGTCTCGTGTTTTGGTCCTAGAAGTATAGGATTTTGATGACTTTTTTCAGAGTAAATGTCTTGTTGTTGATTATCTTTAATGTTATTTTAATAATAGCAAAAGGGACATTTCTATGAAAATAATGCGTTATATTGGATTGGTTGTTTTAGCTTTACAGGCGGTTGCACAACCTGAAATGGTAATTGATGGTGTTTGGTGTTCGGATGGAGAGGATAATTTCATACAGTGGGAGAGCGAGCTTGAAGCGACTGCACTCGAAAAGGATCAGTTTTGTATCATGCTCAAGGCCACAAAAAAAGGCCGTGGTGTGATCGTCGGTAGGGGTATTAGTCGCTACAAAAAAATGGGTGATACGCCGAATCGTGCTGGTTCTTTACTGAAACATGATGTATTTTATGATGCATCGGTTTTTTCTTTTGCATCGCATCATGGTGTTTATCGTCTCATGATGGTAGACGTTACAGACAAATCGATGTTTGATTTACGCCTTATGCCTGAAAATACTTTCGAAGGATTTGTTATCGAGCCAGGCGGTATGATTAAAACCGCAACACGGAATGCATTTTCTAGTTATATACGTTTTGTTAAGACAGAATCCTTGCCCAAAAACTTTGATGATATATGGGAAAAAACTAATCAAAGTACCCACGGATGATGGATTTATGTCATCAGTTTAAGTTCTAATGCGTTGGTGATTGACTTTACGTTTGCCGCTAACGTCGATTTGTCTCACCGGTATCAATAAATTCTACTAAAATTTTTGATATGGAATTTTTTTTAGCCCAGTGTCACAGATGAATATGCTAGATAGCGATCTATGCTTGTGAAAACTCAAACAGTATATGTTGACGAGACGATTATGTTGGGCTAACTTTGTGTGTCCTAAGGAGACAATGATTTGTTGAGTCTTGTCAATTTTTATGAGCGGATGATGCGGGTAGCTGACTGAGTTGCAATTGTATTGGTATCTTGTTTTTTTTCGTTAGATTCACAAAAAATATTGTGTAATCGCTGATAAATTTTATTGATGTCATCTCGACACTGCTCTGCTGGAAATTGATGCTTGTTTTTGTGGTTGGCGGCAGCTGCTATAACGCCTCCCGCATTGATGATGAAATCTGGTGTGTAAAGTATATCTCTATTGCGTAAGGCTATGCTGACGTGATCATTGGCCAATTGATTGTTGGCAGCGCCGGCAATGATTTCACAATTTAAGTGCGCGATACTCTCAGGTGTGATTATACCACCTAAGGCACAAGGCGAAAGGATATCA
>DCKN01000029.1 GCA_002320385.1 Proteobacteria bacterium UBA1673 | reverse complement strand
GTGACAGCAAAACCAATAGACCACAAGCAATGAATACACTCAACCCACCCGCAAGCCCATCAAGACCATCCGTAAGGTTGTAGGCATTCGTTGAGCCAAGAATAGCAAAAACCGCAAACGGATAGTACAACCAACCCAAATCAAAAATCCAATACGTACCGCTACCCATAGGAAAGTGTAATTCAGTCAATTGTGGCAGCTGCAAAGCACGAATCCCAACCAAAGCAATGACAGACAAACAAGTCTGCAGGACCATTTTCATGCGCGGTGATAATCCCTTGTTATTATCTTGATAGAATAATTTGGCAAGATCATCTATTAAGCCAACTGACATAAAACCGATAAATACTAAATCAACAACCACCAACTCCCACGATCGAAACGCGCCACAAATACATAACAAAACATTGAGCAAAAATATCACTACAACACCCGCGCAGGTTGGTGTTTGAGACTTATCAGCATGTTTTGGACCATCATCCTGTATATACTGCCCTATCTTGTATCGACGTAAGATGGTAATAACGTATGGAAAAGCACCCAAAGTTAGTAACAATGACAATAAAAGTATCAAATAGTATTGGCCCTGCATCATCTCCGTACCTTATCCCTCATTCATAGCTGTACCTAACAGCGATCGTATTGTTAAATCCAAAGAGCAACCACGAGATCCCTTAACTAAAACAACCATATCTTCGGACATAATCACACGAAGATGATCAATCAAAGCATCCTGATCAGAGAAGGCCATACCGTCTCCGCAGAAAGATTGCAACGCAAGTTGCGCATGCACACCATAAGTAAGTAAATGATCAATTCCATATTCCGAGGCCCAATCACCCACCCGACGATGCCACTTATCAGACACAGATCCTAATTCAGACATATCTCCAAAAACAAGACATTTAACCGGTTTATCTACCGACGATAACGACTCAATTGCTGAAAGCATCGCCTTTGGATTAGCATTATAACTGTCATCGATCAAAAGAGATTTTACCATAGGCAAAACATAAGCTTTAGCACGGCCCGATGTGGTCTTTTGAGTTTCGAGGCCATCCTTGATGAGCGTCATGGGTATACCCATTGCATGCGCGATCACACCGACAGCATAAGCATTGTAAACTTGATGCTTTCCAACCAGACCAAGCTGCAAGGAGAGCGATTCATCTCCAATTTGAGCTGAAAAGCGACATCGAGCAAGTGCATCATAGCGTATCGAAGCATCATCCAGAGAAGACATGCCCGCATACAGATGCAATTGACGACAATGTTGGCTATGTTGAAGAAAAGTCTCAACAAAATCGTCTCGATCGTTGATCACAGCAAGACCATTAGAACCAAGAGATCGATATATTTGTGACTTCTCACGCGCAATGATCTCACAACTGGTCAAGCCATCTAGATGACATGGCGCAATGGTTGTCACCCATGCGATATCAGGTTGCGCCAACGCTGCAAGTCGCTGCATCTCGCCAACTTCACTGATTCCAAGCTCAAGAATAACATACCGAGCCGACATGGGCGTGTTGTGTATACACCACGATAATCCCAAAAGATTGTTATAATTTCCAGGTGTTGAAAAAGTTTCTTGGTGCGCACCACAGACGTTGGCGAGCAAATCTTTTGACGATGTCTTCCCCATACTACCCGTAATCGCAATAACAGTTTTCTGTTGCCAAGTTGATCGAATACGAGAGGCTGAGTCGATAAAACAAGACTGAACATCTTCGACAACGAGCTGTGGGATGTCCACAGCACAAGCTCTAGATACAACAGCGGCAACAGCACCATTGTTTCGTGCTTGTTGAAGAAAATCATGCCCATCAACGTGTTCACCTAAAAAAGCAAAAAAGATTTGTCCCGCAACAATTCGACGCGAGTCGAATTCACCGCCACAAAAAGTTAGATTCGTGAGATCACCGTGGGTCTCTTTGGCATATAACTGCGCAAAAGCATCCAGTGATTGCATGATTATGACTCATCTTTAAGATTAAGCAGAAACTCAGCTTTTTCTCTGTCACTGAAAATGGTTTTCTGATCACCAACGATCTGATAAGACTCATTCCCCTTCCCAGCAATAAGAATGATATCGCCTGGCATGGCATCATTGATGGCCTTCATGATGGCATCGGTACGGTCATGCACAACTTCGACGGCCCAGGGGCAAAGGAATCCTTTGAGGATATCCGTAATAATCTTTTTCGGGGACTCACCGCGAGGGTTATCATCTGTTAGAATCACACAATCAGCATGCGTTTCAGCAATCTTACCCATGAGCTTTCGCTTTCCTTGATCTCGATTACCGCCACAGCCAAAAACACAAATGAGACGCCGACGACAAGATTGTCTTAAATTAACCAATACCGCCTCAAGTGCACTCGGGCTATGAGCATAATCAATCACAACAACAGGCCGCTTGCTACCCGCAGTGATCATCTCCATTCGACCACCGACAGCTGAGATATTCTGCAAAGAATCAACAGCGTCTTGAAAGTCATAGCCTAGCGAAACCAATGTCGCAATGACAGCAAGTAGATTGCTCACATTGAAATCACCTATCATGTTCGTCTGCAATGCGCGCTTGTGCTTTCCATAAACCACAACCATTGATAAATCAGTGGGCGTTGCACGAATTTGACAACCACGGATCACATGACAGTCGTCTAACTTCAATCCACGGGTGCTATAGCCAATGACCTTGCGCTTCTTGGTGAGCTGAGCCGCGAGTTTAATTCCAATTTGGTCATCTAGATTTAAAACAATATGATTGGCTTGGTAAGATTGAAACAACCGCTCTTTGGTCTGAATATAATCATCAAGATCACGATGATAATCCAAATGATCTCGACTAACATTAGTGAGAACAACCGTATCAAACTCTACGCCAACAACGCGATGCTGCGCAATGGCATGAGAAGAGACCTCCATCATAACGCCTTCACAATTTTGGTGTAGGAGTTTTTGCATGTATGACTGCAATTCAAAAGGCTCTGGCGTAGTCATCTGAGTTTTTGTAAGTCGATCAAGATCAGAGCCCACACCATGTGTTCCAATAAAGCCGACCTTTGTCTTCAGACGATCCAACGCTTTCGCCAATATAGTTGTAACAGTGGTTTTACCATTAGTCCCGGTTACGCCGACCACCTGCATTTGCCGAGTCGGATAACCATAATAGATCGCTGCGACACTACCCAGCTTAGCACGAAGATTTGGTACTTGAATATGCGGCACAACAGTTTTAGCCTCACCTGGCGGCATGATCAAACTGGTTTTCACACTATCATTCGCAGCAATATCGGATACAATGGCAGCCGCACCAGACACAACAGCATCTTGAATAAAATCCCTGCCGTCAATAGAACCGAATCCTGGCAATGCAAAAAAAACATAACCAGGCTTAATCCTTCGACTATTCACTGACAATCCGGTGATCTGTCGGTTTAAATTTCTAGGTAGTGCCAACAACGGAGACAACAATTCTGATAAGTCCAGGTAAGGACTTATGCTTTGATCGAAGTCAACGTCTTCAATAATTTTTTCCATAACAACGTGTGATGGCGATTCTAAGATTATAACAAAAATTTCACATCAAGCAATCGATCACACAGATTGAAAAACTATACTACTGATTATAAGAATCTATTTTTTTAGCTGTATGCCAATCCATACGACTAAGAGATGAATTGGCTGTTAAACACAATTTTTGAGAATATCGGGGCAGCAGCCTGGCCACCGAAATGAAAGGATTTATCAGGCTCTTCAACAATAACAACAACAACGTATTTTGGGCTTTCATAAGGGAAAAACCCTGCAAAAGAGGCAACATAGCGATCCTCCTGATAGGCCCCATTCTCAAGAACATGGGTTGTTCCTGTCTTACCAGCAACATTGATTCCACTGACCCGGGCTCGTCGCGCAGTACCGTACCCAATCGTCGTTTTATGCAACATCTGATTAATCTCCCGAGCTGTGCTAGCGCGCATGACGCGCTGTTGACCATTTGACTGACGCATTGATTTCACAAGATAAGTAGGCATATAAAGACCATCATTTGCCAACGTTAAATAAAGCGACCCAAGTTTTAAAGGCGTCATACTCAATCCATAACCAAAAGAAAGTGTTGCTAGCTCAAAGTCAGAAACATTGGGCTTATCAACAATTGCACTCATTGGCTCACCCGGAAAGACTCGAACGTCTTTTTGCCCAATTAGAAATCGCTGCTTCAACCAGGCAATAAAGTCGCGAGAGGAGGCCAACATCAACTTTGACATCGCCACGTTACTGGATCGAACAATCACATCATCTAGGGAAATGAGGCCATAATTTCTTACATCCTTAACAATATTAGTGCCAATTTTAAGCTCACCAGGGTGTGTCTGTATTTTTGATTGCTTTGAAAAGCGACTATTCTCCAAAATATATGCCAATGCGATTGGCTTAAATGTAGAGCCAGGCTCATAGAGATCAGTAAATACCTTATGCCTTAACGGGCGGGTATTTGATCCTGCTAATTTAACCTCTGGATTATACGATGGATAGCCAGTCGCAGCAATAATACCACCATCACGAACATCTAAAACCAGGGCGAGTGCACTTTTTGCCCCTGTGGCCTTGACACCGTCTTTCAATGCTTCATAAGCGATGTATTGTATCGATCGATCAATCGAAAGTTGAATATCCTCACCAGCAACCGGCTCCTTACGTTGAATGGACTCAATGGTTTCCCCAAAAGGGTTGATCAAATAGCGCGCGAATCCAGACTCGCCCGACAACGTCTTATCATACAAATATTCAAGACCCTCTAAACCATCACCGTCAATATTAACAATCCCAACAGTTTGCGCACAGGCCTTTCCACCTGGATAAAAACGCGCAAAAGATTGTGTCAAATTGACATAGGGCAGCTTGAGATCACGAATACATGCTCCGACGTCATCATCAATATTACGAGATAAATAATAAAAATCCCTGTGCTGGTTTTCATGTAACCGTTTACGCAGAGCATCGGAAGAAACATTCAATACTTTAGCAACTGAGCCGATTGCACGGTCATCTGACAACAACAATCGAGGCGAAGTCCAAACATCATTCACAGGCTTACTCATAGCCAGAACTCTTCCGTTACGATCCAGAATGCGCCCACGTTTTGCTGTTAGCGACATGCGCCGTTCAACACGGGCCTTACTTTGACCAAGCAGGAATGTTCGCTGATACGCAGCTAAATAAACCAGTCTAACTGACATTGCGATGATTACCGCCACCCATAACAACCCGAGAAACCAAAATCTGATTCTTTTTCCCAGTTGCACACGTACCCCAATGACTATCGATTAGCTAGACTGTGATATTAACAACTTGATTTTTTTTTGCAAGACGATAGTTCAAAACATCTTTGGCATTTTTTTCTGTCGTGTGGTGCATCTGTAACCGCTCTTTCTCAAGAAGAATAGAATCTTTGACCATCATCAAACGAGAACTTTCACCCATGAGCGCATTAAGCCGAGCGGTACCCACACGAATAGAAAAATTCAAATAAACCAAAGCGAACAAAGATATGATTAATAGCAACCAGACACAACGCCATAACCAATCTAATCCTAGCACGCGGTCATCATCCCAGCACGCCTCTCCAGTACTTACATGTGCAACTGCATGATTCATTTCTTAACCTCCCATGTTCTTAATAAAGCCGATCGGGCACGTCGATTATTGAATAACTCATCCCTACTTGCGCGTAAAGCGTGCCCAACTTTTTTCAGTTTAAGTAAGTCTGAGGTGGAATCTGAAAGTTCAAATTGAGCATGCATTTGCTTTAGACCATCGCTGACCTGCTTGTGCTCAATAGAATGATAACTGATGACAACCAATCGCCCACCAGGCCGAATGCGCTGTACAAT
>DCKN01000083.1 GCA_002320385.1 Proteobacteria bacterium UBA1673 | reverse complement strand
TAGGAGTATTGGTGGTATCCTTGCCTTTTATATTCCTAATGACTGGCCGTGTGCCATTTTCATTTTTTCCTTCTCCGCCGCAGGATATCATTTTAATGGACACTAGTTTTCATGCTGGGGTTACAGACCAAGTCGTGCTTGATTATCTGAAACAGGCAGATCGTGCTTTGTCGGTTGTCAATGATCAATTAAGTCAACCTTCTCAAGCAATTGTGGAAACCCCTCTACAATTTGCTTATCAAAGTGCGCCCAAGAGTTTAGTGCAGTTTAACAAGGGTGTGAGAGCCAATCACGCGAGTATGATTATTGGCCTGTCGCTACCGGATCAGCGCCAAGTGAGCAATCAAACTTTAATTGACCGATGGTATGCGTCAATTCCCCGCTTACCAGGTGTTAAAAATATTAGTATCACTGAGCCACGCGCTGGTCCACCGACGCCTGATATCAAGATTTTGATCAAAGGTCATGATAGCCAACAACTCAAGCGTGCATCCGAGGCCTTGCAGTTACAGTTAGCATCGTATGCTGGGGTGCATGGCATTTCAGATAATATGCCGCATGGTCCAATGGAGCTGCAAATAAAATTAAATCACCGAGCTAAAGCGCTTGGCTTAAGTAAACAGCAGCTTGAGCGAGAGCTTTCTCGACAAATTACCCATGCAGAGATCAAGCGTGGATATGCTGATGATGAGGAGGTAACCATTGACTTGCAGCTGAGTGATCAAGACTTGGCGCGTAACGATATGCTCTACCAGTTACCGATTCATTGGAATGGATACACAGATCTTCTAGGCAACCTTGTTGAAATTAATCTGGTTCAAGGTTTTTCACGTTTTTATAGTTTTAATAGTCAAGCAGGCGTTTTAGTTACTGCAGAGACAGGTCCGGTGGGTAGTACTGTTCGCGAAGTGATTGGTGATCTACAGAAACAAACAATTGCCAAAATCATGCGCGATCATCAAGTTGAAGTGAGCTTTGAAACACAAGCACGCTCACAATCAAAGGCGCTTGAGGGGATCCGTAGTGGTGCGATTATTGCTGTGATGTTGATTTATGCAGTTTTGGCATGGGTATTACGATCTTACACGTGGCCGTTGGTGGTCATGGCTGTGATTCCGGTTGGGTTAAGTGGTGCGATCTGGGGCCATTATTTGTTGGGCATGCATCTAACAATTTTATCGATCTTTGGACTCTTTGGGTTAACTGGGATTGTTGTGAATGACTCCATTATTTTGTTGCATCGCTTCCAACATGCTTACCAGTCACAATCAGTTGGTGTTGCTATGATTCATGCTTGCTGTGAGCGTTTTAGAGCGGTTGTTTTGACATCACTGACGACAATTATTGGTATGGCGCCTTTATTGCTCAATAAATCGTTGCAGGCTCAGTTTATTATCCCTTTGGCGGTTAGCATTAGTGGCGGTCTACTTTTAGCAACTACGATGTTGATTGTTTTTCTGCCTGCGATTGCGGCAATCATTCAGCGATTTTGTCATAGTCCTGATGGTATTAGCGCGGTCTAGTTGATAGAGATCGTAAACGTCCATCATAGTCTTGTGTGCCATCCCATGTGCTTGATGGGTAGGCGTCTTGAGGCGATAAGAAAAAACTGGCATAATTAAATATTACTGATCTAATGGTTTGACTATGATGGAAAAAAACTCTTCATCGCCGTCTCACATGCTTAGTCAAGCTGCGCGTTCCGGTCAATTGGAACTGGTTAACTGGCTTATGTTTGTCGGCCCCAAACGTTACCGTGTGCCAATAACGGATGTGCTTTTGGATGATGCAGCGCGATCGGGTAATCTTGAACTATTGCAGTTTTTAATGTGCTCGTGTCGAGAGAATGCGCGCCTGTGTCCAAGTATACAAACGCTGGCAATGGCAGCTCAATCTGGCAATCAGGCCATGGTGCAGTGGTTGTGCGAGGGCCTACCAGTGTCTCAACGTTTACTTCCGAATCAAGGGGTGCTCAACTATGCTGCGATCTCTGGGAATAAAGCTTTGTTTCAATGGCTATTTGCTTTCTCTAAAAATACCAATAGATCGTTGTCTATTACTCAAAAGACATGGCGTTGTGCCTGTGCGTCCGGTAATTTAGCCTTTGTGCAGTGGTTGTGGTTATCGTTTAGAGAACACTATTTACTGGTCATCGATCACTCAATTCTTGATGCAGCTGTCTCATCACAACAATTTCCTCTAGTGAAATGGTTGATGCAAGAAGCGGTGTAGTTTGATATTTGCTTTTTTCGATTGGCGCGGTTGTACTGGTTTATGCTGTGCTTCAGCTACTGTTTTTTTGGAAGCTATGGTGTATTTTGGTTCAATGGTTTTTCGAATAACGTCTTTGCCTGTTGTTCAATGATCATTGCGTTTGTCTTTAGGCTATGCTTTCGTTCTACGTTGCAATTGTACAAAGGCTGCTTGACTTTGGCAAACGACTCATGCTGAATACGTTCATATGTGAAAGAGAATATTATGGACATGCGCGTTTGCCTGGGATTATTGTCTGAGCGAATTCCCGCTATGCGATCCGTTGATATCATGGCCCAATCTTTTGAGCATCAGCAAGCTGTTATGCTTGCCTATCTGCATGCAACGCATGTTATGGACTATCAAGTCCCGGTTATTGCGATTGCAGGCACCAATGGGAAGGGCGGGTGTGCGAAGTTGATAGCAGATGTTTATCAACGATCGGGGTATCGTGTTGGTTTATTTACGAGTCCTCATGTGCTTGATGTGAATGAGCGTATCGTTGTCAATGGTCGTATGATTGAGGATGAGGACTTTATCCGATTAACCAGTCGGTTGTTAGCAGATAAGTCCTGTGATTCATTGACTTTCTTTTGTGTTTTGACGATCGTCGCTTGGCAGTTTTTTGTGGCGCAATCTGTGGATGTGATGGTGTTTGAGGTTGGATTAGGTGGTCGTTTGGATGCAGTGAATGCATTGCCCTTAACTGCAGGGGTCATTACCAGTATTGGCTATGATCATATGCATGTATTGGGTGATAATCTTGATGCGATTGCTTGCGAGAAATCAGGTATTGCAAGAGCGAGTTGTCCCGTGATTGTGGCCGAGCCGCATTTTCCCGAAGCAGCTTTGGCTTTGCTTCGATCGAAGAGGGCTGTTGTTTATCAGTGGGATGAAGATTTTTGTGTTGTGCCTGATGGGAATGGTGCAGTGTTTCGCTGTCATGATTTTAGGTTTAATATTCCATCGTCAAGACTACACCCTCAGTCCATCGCAGCTGGCTTGATGTTGGTACAAACCTTACAGAATGTATTGCCCGTAGACAGTTTGCACTGTCAGCAGGCAGTCCGTGATTGGCAAATGCTGGGGCGTATGTCTTGTATTGATAGTGATCGACACATCTGGGCTGATGTTGCGCATAATGCGCCTGCTGTCACGTATCTATTGTCTCAGTGGCATTACCCATGGTCTGAGACGCTTTGTATTGTTCAGTTTAAGCAATCTAAGGACTGGCGTGCCTGTGCGCGTGCTATAGCGCAAGTAACTTCTGTGGTTTATGTGATGACCGAAGTTGCTTCTTCTGACGATATGAAACCGTCGTTTTTTGATCCGTCTGGTCAATCGGTCACTGCCGATCAAATTCAAGCGGAATTTCCTGATCTTTCAGTCAAATCATTTCTTTTACCCAAACATATGATGTGTTCTAGTGATCAAGAAAAATTAGCAAGCCATGCCTGTAAGAAATTGATATTTGGTTCCTTTAACGCTGTTGCGTTGGCTAAATATTATTTATCAGACTCATCTAGAAAGACGTTATCATCGTATTGAAGCGAGCGTTATGATTTGATGTTCAAGGCTATGATATCTTACTATTTCATTCATGATATTTAGATTGCTTGCGTGGCTGTATGGTTCACTGTAAGCGTATGCTGTACTTTTTTGTTTGAAGCATATGGTATTCACATCTTTATAGATAAATCCTTGGGCATATCGCCAATAGGGATGCATTATCGCGTAAATCATTGTATGATTCTTACGAAAATTAACATCAAGAGTTGATATGGGTAAAAAGCAAAAGTCTAAAAAAGTTAAATCAGAACTAAAACCCAGACTTGATTGGTACGACCTTCTCAAGCGTGAAGCTTCTTTACCAATGGATCGTCTGAACGAGCGTGATATTCATCATAAAACGTTGTGGGTGGCCATTGTCGAATGCGCTATCATGCCTTCTAATTCTCTTGGTCTTATACAAAGTCAGGTTCTGTCATGTAAGAGATTGCGTTCAAGTATTGATGATACAATTGAACAAACAGACTGTAGTGCTTTGGGCCTGGCAATAAAAAATGCCCAACTTGAATCGATTCTTGGCTTATTACACATTGGTGCAAATCTTGATCAGGCTTTTACAGATGGGCATTGGTTGCACGCATTATTGCGCTATTTGTCTGATGCGGAGGAGGTGCTGGCAATACTTGAATTAAGCAGCGAGAAAGGTTTCAGTTTTTCTCCTGAAATCCAATTTTACCGTGATGAGACGGGGTTTGGTTTACATGACTATGCCCTAGTGAAATTCAAGAGTGATGCGTTGGTTACGTGGTTGCTTGAGCATAAAATATGTCCGCAGGGTAATATCCAAGATTTACCAGTGATGATGTGGTTGATCCAACATGATAAGCGCCACTTGGTTGATGCTTATTTGGCGTATATTTCGAGTCAGGTGCTTTATGCCTATACCGATGCAGGTACCAATATTTTATCGCATGCATGTCAATTGGGTGATTTATCATTGGTTGAATCTTTGCTGTTTCGTGCGGATGGTGCAATTTATGCAGTGAATGATCAAAAGGAGAATGCGCTACATGTTCTTGCGCGTGTCAGGCCATTTACTGACAAACACCATGATATTTTCAGGCTGTTGATGGCCATTGACATGGATATCAAAGCAGTCAACTGTGATGGTGACTCAGTGCTTATGATTGCGCTGAGGCATGATCAAAATGAAATTCTACCTATGATCGTGATGATTAGTGATATTTATCAAAGGAATTCATTGGGTGAGCATTGCCTTTCGATTGCTTTATGTCAGGCAAATTTTGTTATGGCTAAAGTGATTATGGGTCTAAATCGTCTTAATGTTGATAAACCATATGACATTGAGCACCAGATGGCGCCGCTTTCCCAAGTCTATATTGATCGATGTCATTCTTTTTATGGTCAATCTCTAAATTACAATCTGAATCAACCATTTTTACCATTATCTATTTTGGTTTTGGGCTATCGTATCTTCACAGAACAATTAATGCCATTACTTGCTGAACTACTCAATCGTAGAGATCCTTATGTAAGGTGTGAGGATAATCCTTATCGTGTTGCTATGGCAGTGAATGAGGTTGGCTTGATACGATTCATGCTTTCACATAATGTGCCTGGCCATGAAGGTCAGAAGATCAATAGTTTTGTGGCAAACGCGTTACCGTCATCGCTCAAGGTCAAACAATCTCGTGATCTGTATCTCGATATCGTAGATCAAGTTAAAGACTGTTTTCGTCAGAGTCTTTTTACGCAAGCCCTAGAAAAGTCGCGCACGATACCACTTGATTATTATCCTATTCATTGGGCATCACTTCCTGATTTTCGAGATCACTATTTGTTGATGTGCTTAGAGATGCCTTATCTTTCATTTGCTTTTGAGAGTCTTTATCCGTTACTTAGAACGTATCAGCTGAGTGGTTATTATGTGCTTGATGAGATCATTCTTGATAGTGACGGTCGTTCTGAAGGGCAGAGTTTTTCTCAGGCATTGCGTGTTTTAATGTCTCAATGTGAGCGACATAAGATACATGATCGGTGTTCGTCGCAACAGATGTCGAAACTGAAGATGCTTGGATTTTCTCTATCAGGTGACGAGCCTCAAGTTATCAAACTACCGCTTAATTTCGCCAGAGGCTTAGCACAATTGATTCCTCCAATTTCCTTGGTTTCCGGGCAATCTGAAGATTATCGCCGGGCAGAGCAGTTCTGGCGGTCATTTTTGCTTGATCATTGCAAGGATGATACTGAGGACGAGCAAGGTTACGATGCGATGTCACTTATGGAGTTATTTTTGAAGCGTTTAGAACACACAGTGATACAGCATAATATTAGACGGCACTTAACGCATCCTGACTTTGTATTCAATGTACTGGTATTAGTCAACCAATCACCGCAAGCGCGTGCGCGTCTCTCAGCTGCGCAATTATTGTTTGACCAAATTAAACAGAACCGTCAGATTGCATCTGAGCATCGCCATGGGTTGGTCAAACAAGTTTTAACAGCGGTGTTACCGGTTAAGACTCGATCATTTGATTTTCATGAGCATCAATCACAGGATTCGATTATACATGTGCTTGAATCGCGTGTATTGACGGACGTAGAAACGATTGGTCTTGCTGAGTTGTACCTTGATAGTTTGCGTACTCATAGTGATGCTGAGGAGACACAGCCATCACAGTTGTTTTTTGACTACTTCATTCGAGTGATCTTACTTCCATCTGGCTATATGGACGAGGTTGCGTGTTTGATTAAGTGGATGGTTGATTGTCCTGAGCGGAGCAATTGGTTATCTCGTGGGTGCAATCGTGCTCAACTACTTGATTGTTTGTATCGGCGTCGTGTGGAAAGCGATTGCGAGGAAGCAATTTTATCGGTCTTAGATATGGTTTTACCACACTATGTTTGTGATAGTATTGAGACGCTTCTTACCACAATGAAAGAATCGCAAAGTGCTCAGACGAATCGGTCTGTCGATATACTGATTTTCTTGTCTGATCCGAAGGTTTACCGACTACTTGAAACCCATGTGCCATCGCTTGCACAAAATCTTCGCGTTTACCATGATTTTTCGATGCAGATCTATTGTCGATCTGCAAAAATTCATTATGATCAATCACTTGATTCATTTCAGAGAGATCAAGTGTTGCAGCATAATATCAAGATGGGTATTTTACAATCGAAACTTGAGTCTGAGCAATCACGATATTTCACTTTACAGTCTGAGAGTGCGCTGGTTAAGACTGATTCATCTAATCTACAAAAACAGTGTGATCAGCAACGCAAAATAATCAATGAACTCAATGCGTCACGTGCTAGTGAACAGGTTAATCTTAATGCATTGCAACAAGAACTAGAACGTGTACGTCAACATGCTGAGAAGGATCGATGTGAGGCTTTTGATCTCCGGGGCGAGCTTGATACTAAACAAGAAGCATTACAGGTGTTGCAGGCAAAATATGAAGATGAGCAAAAAAAGCATCAATGTGAGATCGACCAAGCACAGAAAAAGATACAATTGCTAGAACAGAAAATTGATAATCTTGCAAGTCATCGTGCGCAATATCATCACCAAACGCAGGAACAACTCACTGTTGTTCAACAAGATAATGATGTCCTGAAGGCCCGCTTATCTGAGCTTTCGCAGTCACTAACCGAGGTTAATAACGATAAAACAGTACTGGCTCATCAGCGAGATGATATCAAAGATCAATTGACGCAGTCGTTAGAAGCTTCCAGTTGTTTATCTGAAGATTTAGATAAAAAAGAGGCCATCATTCATACATTACAAGAAAAAGTTGATGAACTACAAGATCAGGCAATGCGCTTTAAAAAACAAGTCGCTGATCAAAGTGAGAAGTATGAATTGAAGTTCGGGCCTGATCGTTCGATGCCTGTTATCAGCGCTGTGGCTGTGCCGCTTAATGCGACCGATGTCACCCCGGTTCATCAACCATCAAATTATTTGGTGCAATCGACGATGTTTTCCGCTCAAAATATTGCTGCAAGTCATCCACAGTTATTGGTTATGTCTGAAATGTTGCCAATATCGTTTGGTGATTTATTTTCGTTTATTAATCAATTGACCGGTGTTTTGTGTGCGCTGAAAACTGAAAGAAAAAATATCTCGATACGCTTAGGTGGGTCATTGGCGCTTTTTTTGGCTAGACGTCATGATGCATCGCTTGATCGTTGGTATCAACTTGCCTGTTCGGGTTATGAAGATGTTGATCTTGATGTGTCGTCATCTTTTTCAAGAATGGATATTGAAGATGCGATTAAACGAGCCTGGCCTGACATTCAGTTTTCTCGATGTGAACGTTCGGATAAAAGATTGCTGGTTCAACATGTAAGTCTTCCATTTAAATTTGATTTGCATTTGATTGGTAGTCGTAAACCATATCCTGATGCGCTTTTTTGGAACTGGGATGCCAATCGGTCTGATTGGGTTTTTGATCTTAGCCGATTATTGCCCAGTCAATATGAATTTCTCTATGCTCAGTGTTTCATTCATCCACACAATAATGCGCATTTGCAGATAAACTATTCTTTCTTTTGGGCGTTGGTTCAGTTGATCAAGCACAAGTTTTACGACCAGAGTACCAGTGTTTGTGCGGAGCGTTTGCGACTCCAGGTTCATGCAATGTCTAATCGAACCACTCTTTCAAATAATGTGCTAGCTGTACTGCGTCAATTTGAAAAAACGCCATTTTGGGTATGTGCATTAAAAACAGTAATCGGCCATATCATATCTTTTAACGATCGTGGGGACGTGCTTACGCCACTCAGCTACGTATTGCCACATGGGGGACATCGATGTTTGAATTTGGCTCGGGAATCAATCGTTGACATAGAAAACCTGAGAAATCGTATTGTTGAAATTTACCGTGCGGAGGATGATTTATCACGTTTGCAGCACGATGATGGTCCACTGGCGTGGTGTATTGATCTCGACAAATATCCATCTGTGCCATAACGTATTGCCTATTGACGGCGTCTATTATTCAATTGAATGGCCGTACTTTGAGAACTTCATTGTACCGTTTATGGTGGTTTCATTATTTTGAGGGGCGTATGTTTCTATCGTTGTGACATGTTTGTTACAGATCGTACTCCAATCAATCGGAATCTTTGAATTTAAAAGTTTTGTGTTGGTTTCTGTTGCTTCCCAGTGTTGTTTGATAATGCATAATACGTCAGAGACGGAGGTAGCCGATTGGATTGCGCTTTTGATACAATCCATTGACGGTATGGTTGCTCGCTCAGGTAATAGATAATTGAGTACGCTCGTTGATTTTCCGTTAACGTGTATGATTTCACATAAGCGACTCAGTGCACTGTTCCAATAGTTTGTCGCGTGCATTTTCTTTAAGATCTCAATGATTTCTTTACTTACTTCAGATCTGGTTGAGGATGTTAGTTTTCTTTGAAGCAAATATCTAGGGACCGATAGGGCTCCATCTTGCTCGAAGATTTTTTGTTTAATCCATTGATGCAATCCTCGATATAACGAGTAGGACGGGTATGTTTCTGGAAGGATTTGGTAATTATCCCAGAGGAAGGCTTGTTGATGTGCTTGGTAACATCTTGGCGTCAAGTACCAGTTTTGGTCCCCAGGGCTCCATACCCAAACAATTGCATCGGGATTTGTACTTACTGAATGTCGTTGACGCAGTTGTAGATCAATCTGACATTGTTTATTTTGAGGAGTGATTTGAAATCGAGGTCGTTGCGTGTCATGTTTTTTGCTATCTTTTCGATTAGAAATCATCGTGTCGATAGGGATGGTTTGCGTTGTAATGACAGTGATATCGATATCCTCTTGTTTTGATTTGATCAAATGACATAAGTGCTCGAACTGTTTTGGTAGTAATAGTTCTAGCTCTTTGCGTGCAAGCATGATTGCAGTGGATCCACCCCATTGAATTTGTGCGTGGGCATCGATCGCCATTATGCTCTGGCAGAGTTCGGTTATGCACTGGGTTAAGCATATGATTGTCTCATCACGGCTTGAGTTTAAAATTAAATGATCATAGGACGATATCAGAAACATGCTATTAGCGCTGAGGTGGCTTTGTTGCATGGTTGATACTTGTGTTTGTAAGCCACTGTTTACTTTTTGTAAGGATCGGTTTGATTGTTCCAACCGAGAAAGGGTTTCTAGTGTTTCTTTTTTTTCCTGCTTGAGTTCATGAATTTCAGCTTGATATGCGCTCGCTTGTTGGTGAAGCTGTTGTTCGAGATCGTTGTGCTTTGATCTTGCAGTTCGAATAGAGGCTTTAAGTTCCTGGACCTGTTGATTTTCTTGGGTTCCAGTAACTTGAATTTTACGATGAAGTAGGTTGGCGTAATCTTTTAATTTGGAATGCTCTGATAGTAAACCTGCTATTTGATGACGATATATGTCGATTTTACCGTTGTATTCTAATATTTCAGCATCGTATGTTGCTTTGTTCTCATGGATTGTTATGCTTTGTTTTGATAGTGCTTGTTTTAAATTTTCAAGTTCATGTGAAAGTGCTTGGTTGTCTTTTTTAAGGGTTTTAATCGTTTTATTGGACTCTTTTTGTCCAGTGATTTGTGCTTTGTATTGAGTATTTTCTCGTATTAATCGTTGTATGGTGTCATCTTTTTCTTTGAGTTCTTTTTCTACTTCTTCAATGCGAATTTCTCGAGATTTGCTTTCGCAATCAGCGCTTTTAAGTGCTTTTGTTGCGTGATCAACTTTATTTTCAAGTTCAGTAATGCGGCTGGCTAATAGTTCTTCAAGCCCTGAGGTCTCTTCTTTGGCAATGGCTTGAACACGCTTGGGTAGGCCTCGATCTGTGTTTTGGTTGCTGTTTTCAATAAGACGAACACTGGTGTAGCTGTCCAATAACTGTGCTAATACGGTGGATACACTTTGTATCACTGTTAATCTTGGGTAGGCGTGCAGATAATGAATGATTCTTGGTTTATGGATAATCGCAGCCATGATTGATTCACTTAGATAAGGTGCAACAACCAAAAAGATATCTCGGGCTTCATCTCTTTCTGCTTCATTATCTTTTGTGGATTTAATTTGACTCACATGTAGTAGGTCTTTTTGGAAAGATACCTCTTTCAATAGTTTGATTCTGACGTCATATTTTCTCAACCAGTTAATGAGACTGCAACATGCTTTGGGGAATGAATTGTTTGTCATGATCTGGTAGCATATGGCGCTGTAAAACGCTCGAGCATGCGCTAGTGATTCGCTTGTTGTTTCCTTTGTGGGAAGTTTCAACATGAACAATACATAGGCGAGTTGATATGTTTGCTCTATATTGAGCGGATGTTGTTCAATTTGATAGAACAATTGATAGTGAGAATTCAACATATATTGGGCTGTAGCGATGCTTTGATTCTGTTCTGGGCTTGGCACATCTTCAGAGTCGTTTTGTTGGGCCACAGTATGTTCTATCAGTGCGATTTGTATCTGGTTAGCAATCAACTTTCTGGTAATGCCACACGGACTTTGATTAAGGAGACGTAGTACTTCTAAACTACATTCTGGTAACGCATTTTTGTTGAATATTGCTTTTAGTACTTCTTCGCGTAATAGCACTATAAACATTGATTTTAGATCTGAGCTAGTTGTTGTGGTAGTTGGATTACTGTCTGATTTTAGAAATATCTGATTAATCAGTAATTGCCATTGTGAGCACTTTTCTGTGAAAGGAACTTCTTTTTTGGTTTCAGTGGTGTGCTTTAACTGTTGTTGTTCTAGTACGTTCAAAATAGATTGCGAGTCCGTATTGTCTGTATGGTGACACTCATTTATCAGCGTATTTTGATGTGCTGTTGTATTGTCATTGGTATGATGACACACTGTTTGATCTATTTGTGATGATGACTTGGTTTTTTCATGTTCTTGCGTTTTTTCTTGTTGGTCGATTGAACGTTGTTTGACATCATAGTCACTCATTGAAGGATTTATTTTATCACTGATGGGATCGTTGCGTGACTTGTCGTCGGCGCTTGATTGATTATTCGATAAGCAATTTCTCTTTTTCAGTTCTTGTAGTTCACTGATAATGTTCTGTAATATCTTGACTACGAGCGTATCGTAGTCATTTTGGTATGCTTGGTATTTGATGATCAATGGACATATATTTGCCTCGTAAAAAACTCGATGAAGTCTCTGTGCGCCGTCTTGGGGTGATGCTGTTTCAAGACAGGCAACGATATAGGCGTTCCCAAATTCTCGCCAGTATTGTAATGGCCAATGCTTGGGTATTGTGGCGGCGTTGAGTGTTTGTGCGCGCTGTTCAGCTTCTGCTCCTTTACCGCTCAATAGTAGTTCCTCTGTGGTGCAGATGGTTTTGATGTAAGTTTTTATTATTTTTGAGTGAGCGTTATCTTGTTCGAGCACCGGTTGTAGCGTGGACTGTTTCACTGGTATGCCATGTTGTAATAATAATCCTATCGTTTGATAATCGTTAAGTGTAACCGCGATATGGTATGGATTATCCATTGATTGTTGCCCAGGGACATAAGCATTCACAAGTCTTGGTATGAGTCTTTCCATTTCAGGGCGTATGGGGCGCAATAAAACTGCAATAGAGACAGGGCATAGCGGGCCCTCAATGGTGATACTTTGATTGGTCTTTTTTGCAATGACGGGTACGATCTTATCTATAAAATTTCGTGGTAATCGTGATGGTGTCGTGCTAATGCAATAGGGCGGTTCGGTTAGTGATTGCTGCTGGTTGTGATTAATCAAGGCGTCACAGCAATTAACCAATCCACCAATTATTGCAATACTCATCGCATTTTCATATTGAAGATTTCTTGCATGGATATTGATTGTTGGATCTTTTAAATATTTCATTGCCAGCGCAACATGATGATGCCTTAGTGATAGAGTCAGCGGCGTATTCCCATCAAGATCTACTTGGTTAAGCTCAGCGCCGGTTTGTAGTAATAGGCTTGCGATCCTATCAATCACAATTGTATTTTCATTGCTTGTATCCGCCATTGCTAAGAAATGTAGTGCGTTTTTTCCGTGGTGACTTGTCGCTGCATATGCACATTTATCCAATAGCATCTCGACAACCCCAAGATCTGCTTGTTTACAGGCGATCATCAGTGGGGTTGGTCTTGTATCGCTTGCATAATGAATGTTTTCTGGATTCAGTTTGCTACAAATCAATGGAAATAAGTATCGGTAAGGATCATCAAATAGCGATTCGAGGACATGGTAATCATCATCAATAGCAAGATTAGGATCGAGGTTTGTGTTGATGAGCATGTGCGCTGTTTTGGGATCATGCTTCTCTGTCAAGACAATGCGTAAAATATGATGATTGTTGCTGTCAAAAAGTTGTTGCGGGTCTGAAAAACTCTCTTTGATTTGATACAGGATTAGCCGAAGATAAGCGTGGTCTTTGAACTGGTTTATGATTTCTGGTAACCCAGCTTTTGCATTGAATGCGCAACTAATTGAACATCCGAACTGGATTAGTTTGAGCACTGCATCGGCATTTTTTTCCTGGATGGCAATGCCTAACGCTGAAATTCCATCATGCTGTTGGTTGATTTCAAAGTGATGTTGAGGACGGTCTTTTTCATCAATCACGTTTAAAATTTTATTATCAAAGTTTGGGTTGAACTTTTTGTGTGTGGCTATACATTGCCAAAGTGTTTTATCTCGACTGTCATGTGCATACAGGTTCGTCGTTAGCTGTTGTTCAAGGTGGTGGTCATTTTTGGTAATAAGACGTGACCAATTCAATTCGGCTTTTTTGCTATTGTTAGGCACCTGTTATCCTGTATTTTTCATAATGAGGTTATTTTAAACACAATGAAAATTAATTGCACGAATTTTATATGCTTTACTCTCGGTGAATACTTTGATGTTGGTATTGTATTTAATTTTCTTGTCGTGTCCAGTTCATGATAATCGAAGCAACTGGTTGTTAGGCTGTTGATATGATTTTTGTTTTTCCCTCACTTGATGTCGTAGTGGTTGTTTGATGATTGCGTTTCAAACTAGTCAAAGATTTTTCTTATTTCCTATGAATCACTTGTGGTTGTTCTGATTAAGAAAAACAAATGAAAATGGTGATTGGCAAGACTTTTATAAAAAAACTGTATGCTGTGTAAAAAAGATGCTATAGGAGTGATTAATTTACTAAATATGGTGCTTGTATGCATGAAGAATATCCCGAATTGGTCCCACGACCGGTACTCGCTTTAGAATATGACGGGTGTGCAGATCTTATGGCTTTTTATCCAACTGTCTGTAAGTCGGATGAAGATCGTGAAAGATGGTTATTGGATACATTGCGCTGTGCGCTTCTTGATGATCCTAAAACCATACGTTGTGCTTCGCTTGCAGGTCGTGCATCGTCTGAATTGAGTTTAGATGCCGATGATGCCGTGTTTTCCCCCCTTGCACAGGAGGATATGATATTCACATCTGTGGGTCTTCGTAATGCATTTCCTTTCCTTAAGCAAATTAAAGCTTCTTATGAAGCTTTCCAAAAAGATGACCAGCCACTGATTATGATACTTGCTGGGATTCGTCAAAGTGATGAAATTGATAAAAATTGTAGTAAAACCCAACAACAGACAGTTACTGCGATGCATGCTATGAATAGTATGACTGCTGCTTTGAATCAGATTTTACCCGGATTTTGTGAATTCAAACCTTATCGTTTGCAAGACCTTGCTGGTATCGCTCAGACCCGATTATCTGTCCCAAAAGATGACTTTCAATTGCTAACGTTGATTTACCAAATGCAAATGCTATCGGCAGATTACCCTGATCAAGCTTTTAATGTGACTACTTGTATGACTCAAAAGCCTGAATTGTCTCGTGATTTGATTGGTTTTTTTGAGCTCAATCGAATGATGTTTCCAAGCGGGGTCCAGTTCCACTATGTCGACGCTACCCGTTCGCATACGGCAGATGGTCAGCAGGCAATTCGATCAGTTCCTGTTTACGACTTTAATAAACGATTGGAGGGACAAGTATTTGGGTTTGATGGGCATGGTAAAAAATTAGAACCATTACAACTTGCAGAAATTTATGATCGGATGACCACATTTTTATATTCCAGTGATTATGCCAGAATTCGACAAGATAATATGACGCAAAAGATTGCAAATAACGAATATATACGTGCATTGCAGCAAGCATTCTCATATACCTCAGAGCCTGCCCGTTATCAACGTGATGAAGTTTGTGTCATCAACTCGATTATAAATAACTTAAGTAAGCGGAAAACTTTTAGCTCTACTGTAAGTGATAGCGGTCGAGTGAGACGACTTAATCAGCTTAAAAATGATCTTCAATCATTGGTCGACTCCTATCACAAATCGAATCAATCTTTCAAAGAAAGGACTGAGTTAAATACGTTTCTGAGTGGTTTACGTAAGATAACGGATCCCAAACTGGTCAGCAAAGGTAGCGATGTTAGTATACGAGATGTTCAGGGACGCGTGTCTGATTTTAGTCGAAAAAAAACATGAAGTTTCGTTGGTTTTTACTCGCTAACGTTTCTTGACTGCTAAGTGATGCCATCCAATTGAATGTGCTTTTGAGTTTTGCGATGGCATCTTTTGGTAATGTTTAATTATCTTATTTTTAATATTGTCCGTTAAAAAACAGCATAATTAGTTAAAATACACTATATGGTCACTAGAGTTAGTGGATTATACGATGCCAAAATTACCAAAATTGCCAAATGCAATCAATGTTAGCTTTAATCGCAGTTTTGTTCAGGCTGTTCAATCTTTTTTTGATGCCTGCCATGAGAACGAAACAACAGACCCATTATCGATTGTGGATGGTAATGGTCAGTCTATACTTTTTATGTCTGTGTCGTGGAATGATCCAGACGGTTTAAAAACTTGTTTGACTAATATCAGTAACTACTATGGTGATGATGCTGCTAATCAAGTGGCTAGTGCGCGTGACAATCGCGGTCATACGCCTCTTTTTATTGCGGCAAGATCAAAAAAAGC
>DCKN01000027.1:2084-3474 GCA_002320385.1 Proteobacteria bacterium UBA1673 | reverse complement strand
TTCGAATCCCGTCCACTCCGCCATTAACGATAAAAGTTATGCAATTTTTCAGAAATATTTCAAAATCTAAAATTGTGATATCAGCAACCGCGCTTTTTGCTTTGGTTATGATTCTTACCGGTCTTGAAAGAAGCGTCTTTTCACCGCTCAGAGCGCCCAGTAGAGTACTGGATACCAAAGTCGCGTTAAAGTTAAACTCATTCATACAATCACACTTCAGCCAGTTTGGTACAGAACCAACAGATCAGCAAATTGCCGAATATCACGGCCAGGCGGTCAAATTTTTAGAAACTCAATCCCGGTTTTCTCGATACTTCAAAACGCAAAACTTTATGGTCAGCACCAAACAGCTGATGCGGTTCATTAGCGCCAATGAGCACACAAAAACCCTATTTGACACGATTGATCGTGATAATGCGGCTGATCGCGATAAGCTGCCTGCTAAGCTCGAAGAAATGAAAGCGCACGTTGAGAAATCTGTTTTTGAGTCCAGTATTGCATCAAGCGCCATAGCAACTGACGACCATATCGAAGGACTCAGAAGCGTCTTCATGCAGGAGCGTACTTACGAATGGCTTAAAATTGATGATGCTTATATTGAGCCTGATTCATTGAGTGTTGATAATGAAGCTGAAATTCAAGAATACTACCAAACGCATGATTTTCCTAGTCCTTCATCGGCGACGATTCAGTATATGATTGTTGCTCCAGAAAGTGTCAGTCATCAGAATATTACTGCTAAGCACATGCAAAATCGAATTCGCTCTGGCCAATCTGAAACGCCCCTGAGTTACCGCTATAAAACAAGAACATATGTGCTAGATGTCGAAGACAACAATCCGATCCCAGATGCTGACCAAGGTAAGCTTAGCCCGCTGTTGAGTGAAATTCCTCATAAATACCAACAGCACGCATCTATTCATTATAAGCGCTATACTGACGAAACTCTTAGTGCATCACAGGCTAAAAAGATGTCAATTGACCATGCTGCTGAAGGATCTTGCATATTCTCAAAAGCATCTAAAAAAGACAGTGTTATCTGTCTCAACCAAATCATCAGTGAACCATGCTTTTCCCAGGTCTGTGTTGAACAGGCCACCAAAGACTTCAACGCGAAACAGTTGTCTGACGCAGTCAACAAAAAACTTGCTACGATTCAGAATGACAAACTTTTTGCCCCTAAGGACTTAGAAGCGCTTTCAAAGAAACACAAATTAACATTACAGAAAAGTGGTACGTTTACACCGATGGACTCCATCAGTGAATCTTCCAAGGGTGACGCAATCGTTAAAGCTGTTTTTTCAAACGGGAAATCACCCGCGCTTCACGTAATTCGTGGACCAGTGAAAGTCAACAAAGATCATTTTGCTTTTTATCAAATCACTGACTT
>DCKN01000027.1:516-1747 GCA_002320385.1 Proteobacteria bacterium UBA1673 | reverse complement strand
AATGACGAAACCAAAAAGCCTTTACATGATGTTCGCCCTCAGATCACCAAGATCCTTCACAAGCAACAAATGAATCATAAATTGATGAGTGACTGTGAGCTGAGTGTGAAACAACTTCATAACGGTGTCAAAATCAGTGCGCTTGCTAAAAAATTTAAGACCAACGTTTTATCGAGTGACCAAAAACTTTCAGCGTCTGAGCAACTGCCAGAGGCTATTATGCAACGTGCACAACAGATCCCATCTCCGAGATTGGGCTGGACAAAACCAATCTTACACTATCATCCTGACTCTAATGCATGGTACCTTGTGGCCTTATCTAATGTTGTATACACTGATAAAAACACCTCATCAGTCGATCACATCATCAATGACGAGACAGTTACCCGCCTCATACAACGTCGTGAGTTAAACGCGATGTATCAAACAATAATGAACGAATGATGAGCCAGTCACAGCATGAAATAACAGACCAGACTGCATCCCATCTGACCCATACAGCTCCGCATACCCCTATCCAACTTCGCACCAGTATTGTTCTGGTCAATCTTGGAACACCCAGCCACCCTACTTATTTTGCAACGATGCGCTTTCTTCGATCATTTCTGTCGGATCCTCGCGTTGTTAATATCAGTAAGTGGCTTTGGTATCCAATTTTATACGGCTTTATATTACCGTTTCGCTCCTATAGCTCAAAATGTAAATACCAAAAAATTCACGATGAACATGGTATGCCGTTGATGTATTTTTCCGAGCGTTTATTGAATAAGGTAAAGCAATCTGTTGAGTCCTCAAACCCCAATACAAAAGTCTACCTTGCTATGCGCTACGGTGATCGGTCAATTGAAGAGACGCTTAAGCAAATTAAACATCTTGCTCATCAGCAACTGATTATTCTTCCATTGTTCCCTCAGTATAGTGCGACAACAACAGCAAGTATTTTTGATGAGGTTGCTAAACAACTGCGGGCGTGGAATTTTCTGCCACATTATACTTTTATACGTGATTATTGTAATCGAGATGATTATATTGGCGCCCTGGCACACTCTATTCAGCGCCATTGGGATCAGTACGGCCGAGGGGAGAAACTGTTATTGACTTACCACGGCTTGCCCGAAGCCAATCATGCTGATGGTGATCCTTATGCTTGTTATTGTAGGAAAACGACACGATTGATTGTTGAGCGTCTTGGACTATCAAATGAAGCTTATATGACTGTATTTCAGTCACG
>DCKN01000027.1:0-153 GCA_002320385.1 Proteobacteria bacterium UBA1673 | reverse complement strand
GACCGAATTATTGAACTTGCTAAAAATGGCGTCAAAACTCTTGATGTTATAGCCCCTAGCTTTTCAGTAGATTGTCTTGAAACCATCGATGAGATTACCCGTGAGTACCAAGAAATTTTTGTCGCACATGGTGGCAAAAAATTGTCATACATA
>DCKN01000039.1 GCA_002320385.1 Proteobacteria bacterium UBA1673 | reverse complement strand
AATGGCTTGGTCGGCCATGCGAACAGCCATTGAGCTTGCGTCATCTTGTGCGTAAACTGCTACAGTCTCTATCTGCAATTTTTTGCATGTGCGTATGATGCGCAACGCAATTTCGCCACGGTTGGCAATCAATACTCGGCGAATCATAGCGGTTCCTTAATGCTCAGTCTCAGAGTTTCTCAAGCGTAAACAGTGTTTGCCCGAACTCCACTGTCTCACCATTTTTTACTAAAATATCAACAATCTTTGCATCGGTGTCTGCTTGTATGTGATTGAATGTTTTCATCGCTTCAATGAGACAAACTGTTTGCCCCTTACGAATTTTCTGACCTTGTCTAACAAAAGGTGCTTCGTCAGGTGATGGCGTTAGATACACTGTGCCAACAATTGGGGCATTAACAACCAGTTCAGGCTGTGTTTTAGGGCTGCTCGTGGGGCTTTGATCGATTTTCTGTGTAGTTGTCTCAGGGTGTAGTGGCGGTGTATTCGGTGCTTGCAAAGTCATTTTCGCAGTGACTCTAATTGTTTTTTTATCGTCTTTGTATTCGATTTCCTGTAAGTCATGTGTTTTGAGTAAATTGATCACTTCTTTGAGATCGACGTTTTGCTTTGATGCCATATTTAGTGCCCTGAGCTAGTAGTAGTTTTATAACTGATTGCTGACTTCTATGCAAGTTTTCATAGGATTTTATCTCCATAGGCCCCCGATAATGAGGTATCAACGGTCCTTTGCATGTTCATCAATTTAGAAATCTCTTAACAGTTCGTTTATCTTGGTTTTCTTTCTAGTCTGCTCATCCGCGTATTTGACGATAATTGCAGCGTTTAAGTGATGCGATCCATCTTTTGAGGGGATGCTACCTGGCACAACAACTGCATTTTTAGGAACGACGCCGTGGTGATATTGTCCAGATATCCGATCATAGATTTTTGTGCTTTGACTGATAAATGTTCCCATTGCGATGACTGCGCCTTCTTGGATGTAGATGCCTTCGGCAATCTCTGAGCGTGCGCCTATGAAACAGTGATCTTCGATGATGGTTGGTTTGGCTTGTGGTGGTTCAAGTACACCTCCGATACCCACGCCGCCAGAAATATGCACATGTTTGCCGATTTGCGCGCCTGAACCGATGGTTGCCCAGGTATCAATCATGGTATGATCGCCGATGTGAGCGCCAATATTGACAAAGCATGGCATGAGTACGCACTGATTTCCAATGTAGGCCCCATAGCGCACATGTGTGGGTGGTACAACGCGACACGACAAGTTGTCTAAATGTTTGTGTTGGAACTTGCTGTCGATTTTATCTTTAAAGGGTAATGGACTGTTATGATTGGTCTTATTCGAGGTAAGTTTGAAATAACACAGTATGGCTTTTTGTACCCAGCTGTGGTGAATCCACCCTTGACTGGTTTTTTCTGCTATGCGGATTTTACCGGAGTCCAGCGCTTCGATGGTCTGGAGAATGGTTGTTCTAGTTTGTGGGCTCCATTCATCTATTTTTGAGGTAAAAGCGGTTTCGATGGCTTTGATGGTCGTATTTTTTTTCGTGTCAGAGTGTATGGTGTTCATTGAGTTTTACTTTGAAAAACGTGCAATCAGCATAACGCAAAATTGTCTTGATGTGGAGTGTTTTTTCAGTCTAAAGCTGGGGTTTCCATTGATTGATGCCTAGATAAAGATTACAAATCCTGCGAGTATCGCCAATGATAACCACTTGATGCCATCGATATATTTGCCCGGGAGATTTCTTTTTGCATAAAGCGTGATGTAGGCAAGAGAGGAGCACCATAGTGCTGATCCAATGAAAATACCAACGATTGCGATACTAATCTCTGGTAATGATCCAAAGTGGATGCCCATTGAAAAAAATACGCTAGAGATGACCAGTATTGTGACAGGGTTGGCTAAGGTCATTAGGAATATTTTGAATCCGAGCGCCATGCGTCCGCATGCCGATAGGTGGATATTGTTCTCAGTCGCTTTCCAATGACGGATTTCTGATAGTAACACAGCGCTCATGACGCCCTTACCTATAAGTCTTAGCGCAAGTTTGTGTTGTGCAATGAAGGTTGCTACGCTTGCCATGGCGAATCCAGCAACGCCGCTGTATAGCGCATCGCCTAGTGCAGCCCCCACTGCGATGGCAAACCCAGCGGCTAAACCACTCTCAAGCGTCTTTTTGATGAGTAACATGCAGATTGGTCCCAATGGCATCGCTACAATGATGCCGATGATGATGGATTTTGCAAATAATGAGATCAGATCAAGCGTCATTTATACTCCCTCGTTGATGTGCCAATGCTTAAACTCATGGTATCGTATAATTTCACAATAAAAAACAATAAATCATACAGATAATCGACGTAGTCTAAGGCATAATTTGTCTGCAGTCAACCATGTTTGCAGTTAATTTTGCACTATTTTTATCGTTGATTGATTTTACGCATCTAAAACGCTGGAGATTGATTATTTTGCCTTGTGTTTTTCCAATAATCACGCATTTTTTTAGACACAAAACGCTGGTTAAAAGTACAGTGCTATTGTAGGTTAATTATCTTATTTGCATAAGGATGTGTGCCGATCTTGATGGTTCATTTTTGACTATCGTATCTGTTCTAGCATTGCTATGGTGGTGTTGATAGTTGAGCATGCTCACAATGCATTGATCATGCTCGCGGTAGAGGTGTATGTTGGGTCGGTTAAGGGAAGGGGATGTGGTCTTGATTGCTTTCTGTATTTGCTCCATTAGTGTAGGCCGGATTGTGCCGATGGGGTTTGTTATGACTGTCTATGTTTGTCATGTTGACCTTTTGATGATTTGAGGATAGAATATGTGAACTTTTTTGTTGTTTACGAACGAATAGAAAGTCATCGGGGTGTAGCGCAGTCTGGTAGCGCGCCTGCTTTGGGAGCAGGATGTCGGGGGTTCAGATCCCTCCACCCCGACCAAAAATAATGAATTATTTACAAAATAAAACAGCCTTAGTCACCG
>DCKN01000006.1 GCA_002320385.1 Proteobacteria bacterium UBA1673 | reverse complement strand
CTGTATTTTGACATCATCAATACCAAGGGCCAGTAAATCAATCTTCGCTTGGCGAGCGATACCAACAAGTTCGGAAAGCTTCTCAGGCCCCCATAAAACAAAGCTAAGCACTGGGTGACGCATACGTGGTCGCTCAACTCTATAGTCAATATTGCTCAACTGTGCGCGTGCCAGTTTTGCCTGAACCTGGTCAATGATATCAGCACCAAACTTACCGACTTCAAAACGCATAACCCAAAAGCACACACCATCGCGAGCATGTCCTTCAATCGAGTCTAAATGAGGTAATCCATAAAGATGAGGATCGACTGCTCGCATGACTTCATCCTGCATAGTCTGAGCACTTGCATCATCTCGTGTCGCAATAACAACCAAGACATCCGGATTAAAATCAGGTAGAAATTGAACAGGCAAATACAAACAAGCCAAGAAGCCAAAAATAAATATCACCCACATACTCACGTTTGCAAGAACAGGGTGATCAAGGCAATAATCAATCATACGCTTGACTAACGACATGGCTTATCCCTACGTAACACCCCCAGCGCCGTAAATCCTGATAATTCAATACATCGATTCATAAGACCAGTCATGGCTGCAGTCCCGGCAAGTCATCATCCAAGAAGTGATTCTCACTAATTGCTGCACATGCAGGCAAACACAAGCAAATCAACAAGACAGAAAAAAGCAATCCAAATACAATCGTAACAGCAAAAGGCTGAACCCATAATGCCTGCTGTGAACGCTCAAGCAATAAAGGAGTCAAGCCAATCGTTGTCGTTAATGTTGTCAGCGTGATCGCTCTAAAACGGTGACAAATCGCCATAATCACCAGCGTGGAAACACTTCGCTGTGGATAGCTTTTTTGACATAAACGATATTGATGAAACAAGATAATACTAATATTGATCACCACACCACTCAAACCAAACACAGCAATCATCGACAACAAACTAAAATCTGACCCAGTGCAATAGTGACCTAAAATGGCACCGCTAAGAGCCAGTGGAATCGTCATTAACATAATAATTGGCCAAATATATGAACGTGCTACCCATGCCAACACAAAATAAATAGTGACCACACCGATCACAGTACCAGTCACCATCTCTTGCATCGTGTCTGTCTCATCAGGCGATTCAAGCTGGTCGATCACATGCACATTGTATCGTCTCTCAATCTCAGAAATATCATCCTGAGCGATCAAAGCACGTATATTGTTTGCAGATGTGGTTTGCTCCACGACATCTGCACCGACACGTATGGCCAAACGACCATTATATTGATAATAAATATGTGGTCGCTTCTGTAACTTCCACACGGCCACATCAGCCAATGTCATCTGTTGGCCATTGATATTGATCGGCAAACTTTGTAAGGACTCAATACCCATAATTTTGTTTGGATCCATGCGAACACGAACACTGAGTTTTTCAGAACCAGACAAATTGTTAACAGTGACTTCACTACCACGTAACAAATGTCGTATCTGTGTTGCAAGTACCTGTTGAGTAACCCCAAGCAACATCGCCTCTGCCCTGGGCGAGACTTCATATTCTAGCGCCCCCAAAGAACTATTATCAGTAATATTAAAGACATCTTTATACCGACGCAGTTTAGTTTTTGCAAACTCAGCAGCTTGGTAAAGTGTATGCCAGTCATCGCCCTGTATAATCAGGTTAATATCTTGCCATTCTGTCTCAGATTGAGGCTCTTTGATAGCCATACGCTCAACATCTGGGGAACGATCCAATTCTAACAACCATTGTTGTTTAATTTGTTGATTACTGATTACACGACGAGACGGGTCTTGTAATTCCACCAACAAAGAAGCATGATTCATCCGCCCTTCCGCATAGACAGGGGCGGCCTCAGAGACAATCGACGGCAACCGATATTTGGTCAAGACAGACTGAACAATCATCGGTTGTCCTTTAGAAACCACACGGTCTGCACGTGTCAAGGCTGCTTCAGCATGCTTCATATAGCGTTGCATCGCTTGCTTCGATGTCCCTGGATAAAACGTCACGTCTAACGCCATCTGATCACGAGGAATATAAGGCAAAAAGTGGTAATGAACTCGATGAGTGAGCAGTAACACAATTGGCAAGATAAAACACACAAAGCCCAACGATAATGTTACCCATGCATAGCGCGATACTCGTTGTAGCACACGCTTCAATTGATAAAATTGTAAACGATGCCATCTATTCAATAGCTCTGCTTGCCAGCCCTTCACATGACCACCGCGCAACTTAATAATTTGCAGTCCTTTATGTAAGTGATGTGGCAGAATAAAAAAGCACTCCAATAAAGAAATCGCAATCACAGCGATCACCACTTTGGGAATATCTTGCAGAAAAATTGCATACCTAGATTGCATCAAAACAATCGGCATAAAAGCAGCCATCGTCGTAACAGAAGAAGCCAAAACAGGTGGAAACATCCTATTCATTGCAAGCTGAACCGACACCATCGGACTTTTCCCACTCTGAAAATAGGCATAAGCATGTTCTGCCACAACAATTGTATCATCAACAATCAATCCCAGAGCTATTAAAAAACCGAATGTACTCAGATAGTTAACACTCATACCAACCGTATTCATCAACGCTAAGGCCCCAAGAATTGCCGTTGGAATACCCAAAGAAATCCACAAGGCAACACGCCACGCTAAAAAGAAATTTAATATCAAAAAAATACCCAAAACACCCCAAACACCATTTTCCAAAAGCATCGTGACACGTTCTTGAATCAACTCGTATTCTGTGAGAAATAATCGTGCTTTTATCGCATCCGGCCAATCAGCCTGAGCCTTTTTGTACCACTGAAAAAATCGCTGCACTTGCTTGAGACTGTCACCGCCATTTCGAGTCGCTCTATCAATTTCTAGCACGACTGCAGGTTGATGCTTGAATGTTAATTGGGGGTCTTCAGGCACATGACCATAAGTCAGTCTCGCCATATCTCGAATATGATAAGCTTGCTGACCAATATGCACGAGTTTTTCATCAAAATCAGAAGTCAATTTCGGCTTATCTTGACTACGCACACTCAGTGTCATCTTATCAGTTTCGTAACGTCCAATGGGCTGTTGCTCACTGACATCTGTCAATTGCTTGGCAAGCACATCAATTGGAATCAACAAACCATGCAAGTCTTGCGGACTCATGTTAACATTAAGTTGTTGATTAGTGAGCCCAACTATTGAGACCTTGTCCAAATTATATTCTGAGAGTAATGTCCTTTTCGCCTCGTTAGCCCAAAAGCGTAAACCGTCCATGCGATCGCCGTAGAGTATCAATTTGAGTAGCGGGTCGTGCCAAGTTTCCTCAATCACTATCGGTAACTGACTACCTCTCGGCATATCAAGCTTGGCTAACAGATTCCTAACCTCATCGAATGCGCGACTTAAATCTGTTTGCGTCTTAAAAGTTAAGATGGTAAAGCTCTCACCAGACCTTGAAAAACTCTCAATCCGCCTCAGTTCACTAGCAGAACGTAACTCGCTTGCAATCGGCACAGTGATGCCATCATGAATTTCACCAATATTTGCACCCGGCCAGGTAACACGAACACTAATCACCGGCCAGGGAAAATCAGGCATGGATTGAACGTTGAGTTGATAACTTGATAGAGCCCCGACCACCAAAACTGCTATCCAAATCAAATTAGCCAGAACAGGATGCCGTACGCAGTAGCGCATAACAGGCATTAAAAAATGACCATTTTGTCCGCGCACGCGCTCACTCATTTAGCACTCCTCTATCGACATATTCATCGATATCACCACTCATCGGCATCAATCCCCCATCATTTCGACAGTCAGCCATCGTGACTTGTTACCATCACTACAAAAGAGCGCCAGCCGCCTAAGATATGTCTTCGCAGATACCAAGCTCTCAGCATACCATAATAAAATCTTAATCCCAATGTCTATTCCTTTATGAATTTGCAGTCGCACAGGACAATATTAAAACAACATCAATGGAAAAAAAACATGACCCACGTTACCCAAAAGATCAACTCTAGGATACCTTTGCCAGATACTGCGTATCGAGACATAAAAATAACGAAACAGTGCTTCGATCACAAACTCTAAGACATAACCAAATCTATAATTAGACAATTATTCAGAAACATGTAGAAAAAACCATTATGCACTTGCATTGACAAACAAGACAATATCTTATAAGATAACGTTAAATCCTTACCTGTAAAGACCATGTTGATCAAAGATGTTATTAGCACCATAA
This sequence comes from Proteobacteria bacterium UBA1673, assembly GCA_002320385.1. Lineage (GTDB taxonomy): Bacteria > Pseudomonadota > Gammaproteobacteria > Comchoanobacterales > Comchoanobacteraceae > UBA7916. Next base: position 13,463 of record DCKN01000006.1, on the reverse strand, counting down.
CCGTCTGCTCACAGATGATGATATTAGCCAACCAAGAGCAAGAGCTTAGAGATGGCCAAACAAACCCGGTTGCAATGCACTACGAGATATCATATTACTCGGCAACCTGGATGATGTTCATCATCCTTGATATACCGATGACGATGCCTCTCTTAGCGTGGTATTACAACCCATACGGTTTTTTGGGCATCCAGTGTGTGAACCTACTGCTTTATTATGCTGGCATCTACGCAGCATGCGAATCAGGCAATACAAATAATAGCCTCCAGTTCGAAAGCTTCTCAAATAACTCAAAAATGGCAAATAAAAGGGAAGCACAAACTCGTTTCATATTTGCAATCACCGGTTTTTTTGGTTTAGAACAGATAATAGTGCCACTTCGAACCAGTGTACATGATTGGCTATTTTCCAAGATACCGTCAGATACTGACGTTAGTGATGATCACATAACGCTTAGCGCTAGAATCTACTATCACCTATACAATCTTCGTCGCATTAATCTTGAGTACAACAGCACAAATAAAATCATAACGTCAGTAGTAACAATCTCAACTGAAATATTACGCCTGATTTTCCTAACCACATTGAATATTGCTGAACAACTATCGTGGGTTATGCATAAATCTGGCCTTGGACGGATTTGCCAGCCAATTCTAGCGTATGGTGCATTCATCGGGCTGCATGCAATCTCAATCAATATGGTGCGCACTGCATGGATGGCCAACACGCTCACTGCGCTAAACGTCACAACACTTGCCATTGCCGGACTGACAATGTTGAATTATTATCAACTGCTTGCGCCAAGAATCAGAGATTATATTTTCAAACTCTCCACCATTTCACATTTATTCATACCCTTCGTTTCATCCGACCCCAGACGAATCATTACATCGCTGTTTGAAGGTGTAGCCATGCTGACAATGATTTCTAATCGGATAGGCAAACTGATACTGCGTGTGGGCTCAATGATGTGCAGCACCAGTTTTAGAAAAAGCCCTATCTATTGGATACCAATGGCACTACTCAAAGTTTTCAAAAGCATCGTTAGCCGTCTTTTCGGTGAAAAATGGGTAACAATAGCAGAAGAGCTTACACAAACAGCGTTTTTATTTGTGAACCCAGAATCCACATACAGAAAATGGGCTGACATACTCAACAATTGGAGACATGAAGCAGACCAAACTGTCAAACAAAACCCATTCAAACTTACTAAAATTAACGGTGAAACACACGCATCTAGCAGGTACCCAGATGACCAAGTATTCATCGAGGAAGTATGGAAACCGCACCTCACTCAGTTCCTAAAAATGCAAGAAATTTATCCATATGCAGAACCGCTAGCTGCAGCAATCCCAGAAGACACTACCGTACAAACTTTCCCAAACATAGCTGGGTTTGATCCTGAAAACCGCGAGTTCAAGCTCTCGCATGACGATAAAAAATTGGGACACGCCATCAAGTGGAATCTCAAAAGCTTTCGCACAACGACATTCAACAGACCGACTGCCTCCTGGTGGCAAAAAGCCAAATCCTTTTTTAGCCGAAAACGGGGCAACGATGTGGAGCGAGTTTGCGAATTCTTCAACAACCACGCCACAACCACTGAGACAATAAAACTACTTGACCGAGACGCATCAGGCCCCTACAACGCAATCTTTCTCAACTCAAACAATACAAGAAATCGTTTAGATAAATTGCTTTCTTACTTGACAACATGGTACGCACACGCTCAAGCCAAAACCTCAACCTTAACAGCAAGACAAAAACTCGATGATCTTTGGGTTAGAGCCTGGGCAATCATGGTAACAATGATCGATAACTACCCTAACGCAACCACAGAAAAAAAGCATAACATAGAAAAAGATATTTCAAGAATTACACTATTAATACTTGAGAATATTGAAAAATGTTCAGGCGGATTCCTACCCGCGCTCAGTGAAATTGTATCAGACTTCGAAGATCACCATGGCGCCAGCATCACCGCAACACACTTCGTGCGACAACTGAAAAAAAATGACGAGATGAAAGCGCAACGCCTTGCAGCCATAATGAAAGATCGAACCATTAGCAAATGTGAGACAAACTTTCAAACATCAATGTTTGTAGGATCTAAATGCACAACAGGTGGATTCACACCTGTAGAACTCGATGACGCCGATAACTGCTTCTTTCTCAACAGTTTCATGCCTGAATCTACATTATTTTCTAGACTATCGATGCAATCATCGCTTGTAGCAAATCTAGAGGAAAACAACAGACACATCAATAACTTATGTAGAGCGATGTATGGGCTTAACGTTGAATCCGGAGAGTATTCACAATGGGAAAGATCTGCAATGGGAATGTTATTACCATTCGCTGAAGCCGTGAATCTAGAAAAAACCCATCTTGCCAAACCATTTGGATTGCAGTATCGGGATGGTTTTTGGAACCAATACAGCGACAACCCAGTTCTCCCAGCATCATTTTTCAAAAGCTCAAAAGGCCCATCCTTATTTTACAGCGAGCTCATTAAAATGCTAGAAGATGAATGCTATCTCGATTTTTTAGATAGCAATGATAATACGACTGAAAAACTGACACAACTCATAAATGCGCAAGTGAATATACACAACAGTCCCATTCGTATTCTAGCCATATACAGGTATTTTCTACACATAGAGGGTATCACGCCAACATGGCATGACATCGCAGCAATCATAGAGACGATTGATTCTACAGAGAATATCGATATAAACACAAAATCAGTAGAAAATCACATCTTTGAACACCTATCTAATGAAAATGCAGCACACGATTACAACTTTTATGAACAACTCAGCCAACCTATTAGCTATTATAAGGAAAAATTCGAAGAGTTTACGAATAAGGCCTGTCTGAACTACTTAGAAAACCCTTACAAAGTTTATGATGAACTAAAGGAAACCATCAAAAGCATCGATAACGTCAACAAGGCAGGAAACCATCCAAGATACAAGCTTAGTTGCTTCATAAACGACGAAAACCGAGATATCGAAGAACGATTCAACGTGTTAGAATCACTACCTAAAGCTGATCAGGGATTCCATGATGGTATGCGTTTATATGAAGACGGTCGCAAAATTAGAAAAATATTCGACAGTGATAGAGATGCGCGCGCGTTCTTCATGAACTCAAGCCACGACACCAGAATCAAACTACTTGATGAAGACGTAGCCCAACTTAATATTGATAAAATCATTCATAGTTGCTGCAACCACTTACATAACCAGATTGTTATGCCGATCACATTAACGCTATTGCTCAAAGCCGGTGTTATTTATCGAGGAGCTGACGCAACCAATAGTAACCCTGATAGTATCTACCCAACTGTCGAAGCTGTACAGCGAGCGAATAATACACCAGTAAGAAGTCAACAGAATACATCATCGTGGCAACTGGTACGTAGTACACTGTCGACCTGCGCAACGGTAACAAAACTATTACTCTTACATATCTTACCGACCATAGTACTAGAGCTCATAACACTTGGGAAAATCGCGAGCAAGCATCTAGCCCTATTTGCATTTTCAATTGTCACGACAGCACTATATTGGTTACCGAGAGGATTAGCCCTTAAAGTCAATCGATACATCTATGAACCCATGCTTCTACCCATACAAAGGGCCATCGTTGCTAAATCTTCAGAATACGTCTATAAGCCCTTCTTACGGCCAGTATTGACTGTGATGAGTCGATTAAACAAGACAGCCGACAATCGCTTGACGGTAAGATCATACAATATGAAAACCAGGGCCACGCGCAGTAAAGAAGCAAACAAGACCAATGGCAGGTCGCGTCAAAACCAAGGATTCGGGTTATCTTTATTTACCGCAAAACCCAAGCGTTCGAACAAGCCAAGCGAGCATAACAGCACGATGCTAGAACGATTAGGCAACATCATAAAAGCACCACTTGGCTGGGTATCATAACGCACCAATCATCTCTTATAATATGACTCTATTGCCTTAGCATCACGCTATGTTACTAAGGCAATAGCATAACGATCAAATAGTGTTCATAAATTCTATTTTTTATAACACAGAAAAGAGGCCTCGTTTGCATTAATTATACCATGTAAATAGCTATCACTGTGTGTCAATGCCAGACAGTAACCACAGAAAAAACCAAGATGATATTTTTAAAACATCGGCTGATTAACCCATTCGACAACATATAAGTACGGGAATACTCAAACAATCAAATAAAGTTATTACGTGAACCACCGGTTGTACTTTTCTAAAAGCCCATCATAATGATTAGATTCACAGTTAAGATTCCTGGTATTTCTCTACATGCAACCCGACCGTGGGGTTAGGTATGTGCGTGATCATCACCTCTAAATCATCCAAAGACTCATCAGTTTTCACGATGACCATAGACTGGTTATCAACATCATAAGTATAACCAGCCTTTGCGACAGATATTGACCTTAGCTTACTTTGCGCGTCTAAGACGTATATCGTATCGTTAGGAAACAAGGCAGTCGTGTCAACAAGATAACTGTTGTCCACTTCAGGCAATTTCAAACGAATATATACGGGCATTTTGTGAGCAAACAGCGCGCTATCAGCCTGATGTTTAAATAAAAAAACCGCTTGCTGACCCATCTGCCCTTCAGACACGATCGGCAAAATCCGATCCAATTTGATATCAATAGACTGATCCTCAAGCTGAACCACTGCACCAAGACTCTTCTTATTATCGATGGCCGCCCTAACCTCATCAATATATTGCATTGGAACCTGCCCCCTAACCTCATAAGAGCCATCCGGTATGATACGCAGTAACTCTTTACCATCGACTCGGCTACCTTCAGCGATGCTAACCTCTGAGACAGTACCTGTCACCGGTGCCACAACAGTCGTATCTGCTAAATCCGCACGAGCACGCTCAACCTGAACCATGAGTGACTGCTTCCTAGCCGTCAGCATCTCGATATTACTTGCATGCTCAGCCAACATGGCGCTTCTCTGTGTCACCTGTAACCGATGCTGCTCAACCTCTCTCTGACTATTTTCAAGAATAATAGCGGTCACAACACCCTGCTCAGACAAAGACTGCTGACGTTTTAATCGTTTCTCACTCAAAGCCAAAAGCTTCTTCTCTTGGGCCAGAGCTTGTCCACTGATCTCATGCACAATACGCTCACCTTTAATTTGCGCCTCAAGCGAATCCAATTCGGCAACACGCTCCGCTAAGATGCGCTCATAATCATCACCGTCAATTTTTAAAATCGTTTGTCCAGACTCAATATGGTCTCCAGGCTTTACTAACATACGATCAACTTGTCCTAATAAGTCAGTCGTAATCTCTAAAGATTTAGGCACCATGACGTAACCATAGATAGACAGCTCTGGCGTATTTGCACTTGCCTTCAAGCGCTTGGTCGCGACAACTACAGTATTTTCGTTAACAGCAGATCGACTCACTTGTTTTTGATGTCGCCATAAATAAATTGACGAGACAACTAATATTGTTCCCACAATAAATACCACAACAAATTGTTGCCTTAGTGCTTTTTGCTTCATACAATCTCCTTAAGATCATATTAACACAGACATCAGGGGAATATAAAATAAAATTTGTAAAAACGACGCAACAATAGAGAAGTTTCCGATGACAAGTATGTGTAGATTCAAAGCCAAACAGGTTTTATCGATATGAAAATAATTGTGTGTACGCTTCATTTTGACCAACACGCAGAATCTAAGTGAACAAACCACGCGAATCAAAGCGCATAGTCTGATTAAAAGGAAAAAATAGCGTACTCAGATATCACACTATGACATATCGAAGATATTTTTTTGAGTAGGCATACCGAAATAACTTAGATAAGCGTCAATTTCTTTTTGACGATTTTCTTGTCGATACTCCAAAATAGTCGGATAAGTTAATTTACATCCCATTTTTCTAGCAATATCATTAGACGACAATAACCCAGGTTTAAATGTGATCAACTCAGCAGCAACCGCGAGGCGCATACCACCGACAAGCCCAACTATTGTGCCGCAAACATTTGAGTTTGTCAGTGCCTTTGTTACCGCACCAGAAAGTACTGAGAGACCGCAAACAACAAGCTTACGTAGTGTGTCAACAGGCACACAGAACCTTTTCTGCAAACTTGCGAAGTTTTTGATCAACTTTTGAGTATCATCGATCTGCCTCCCCACTTGCAAAATGATCTTGTCAATCGACCCCGCAAGCGCATCGATCGCCGAGCGCCTTGCATTAAAAGCTATATTCGATAACCCAAAACGATCCAAAGTGTGATTAATTGATTCCAAAGAATCCTCATCGATACTTTGCGGTTGACTATGAAATGAGGCAAGATGATTTTTAAGACGATTCAGGGACATCTGCTGATCTTTGAGGGTCGATTGCATCAAAAAGTCGAGTTTCTTCATTGATTTTCCAATGGCAACATGTGCATCAACGTTAAGAAAACGCTGATTCGATAAAAAATCGAAAATAGCTGTGTATGTATGAATCAAAGATTGATTTTTTTTGATCCCACACACAGTCTTACAACGTTCTGGCTGTGCAGTCCTGAATAGAACTGAAAGTATCTTTAAGCAAGGAAAGGATTCTTGAACAACAAAATCAAGGTCGTTCTCCTTCAAATCAAAATTTAAAATATCAGTGCAATGAGCGAAAGCATTTTCATTCTCTCTGAGAATAAGACCAAAATCATAAACAAATATGCTATCATCCTGTCGCAACGGCTTGGGCATTGATAGACTTGTCAATTCTCGATACAGATACGAACACCCGTCATCAAGAGTAGCAACATTACCATGAATTAATGATGCAACATCATACAATACGGTAATCTGTTCTTCAGGGATATCGATCAGGCTATTGAGATTATCAATCTCAGCCGCTAACCGATTCGTAAATGCTTTTGTTTGATCGCTGTTAAAACAACGACGTAAAAATTCGATAGCCAATAATTTACCCGTTTTTTGCATATTTTAACATACAGTTAAGTAAAGATCAAGCATTCTGAGCGTTGTATTGAAAATCGTAAAACATCAACATCATCTCAGCACATCAATAACTCAACCAAACTAATTTCAAATAAGCGATAGATTACGACGCATAGCCATCATGACAACCAGTCTAATTTCAAAGCCAATATGGCCATGACCGATATCATATCAGTTATCTGACTAAACAATTTCACAACCAGGAGAACAATAAAAGAAAAACGCTTGAAAAGCACACATGGATGTGATAATATACACACAACAATAATTAGAAATATTAGCTATGCAAGCAACCACCCCGCAACCTCATAGAATTTTGAACACTTTTGCAGATGCTCTGGGAACAGCGCTAGAAGCAAACTCAAGCCGTCCAGAAGCATTATCATCATATTCAAGCATTTATGATAATATAAAAAATTACTTTATCAATGATCTTAATAAAACTGATGCGGATGCATCGCAATGGGTAATGCAATGCCATTCAATCAACAATGAAGTTTCTAAACTTAATGAAATCATCGAACGGCAGCCTGAAATACTAAAACACTGTTGCTCAATTCAAATTACTGACCCGGAAATAAACATCGCTCAACAAACTTTAAGAGCGATCATTAATCATCCATTAGAGATTAATCACAAACTTCCTACAAGTATCAACCATAACCAAAATGATGATAATCAATCAGGAATCAAGATCAACTTCCGGGGCACTGATAGGCAAAACCGTTACCTTCGGCTTGACAAAAATAATCCCAATTACGCAATAACACTTTGCAACCTTTTGTCAGATCGTGAAGTTCATCTAGATCACACGAATGATAACAGCGCTAAACAGACTTTTAAAGTTGGACAACTGATTACATCATGTATTATGCCATTAGGCATTGAGATAGTTGACAGGTTGCTTGAAAAAGCATTACCCAAAATCATGAACATCAGATCCAAAGTGGTCGATGTACAAACCGCATTGAAAAGCTCGAACGCTATTAACAGTCTGGACGTCGCTAATAAAGTAAAAATAATTAATGGAAAGATTAGAACAGCACAACTGGTCATCGATTGGTTGGAACCTATTTTCAATACCACATCGACCAATCAGGCCAGCAATACATCAAGATCTTCTATACAACGCCTATCACCAGGCAATCAACCATCGCGTGACACAGCTCAAAGCATACTAGGCGAAATTAATACCATGCTAGACAAACTAAACACTGAAATAAAAAGTTCATGTGTAACCGAATATCTCAACAATAAAAATCGACAGCCATGTCTAGCGAACGCATACTCGGACTGGATAACAACCACTCAAGAGACACTATCTAAATTGATCCCAATAAGCGGAGTAACAGCTACGAACACAGCGAATGAAAGCAGCGAACAAACAGCGAAAAATGAGGAAAATATTAGGATAAAAACGGAGCTGCAAACTGAAATCGACAGACTTAAAAAACAAAACGAAACTTTAAATACTAAATCAAACAAGAATGTTGCAGAGCTACGAAAACTTAGAGAATTCCTTGCGTCATTTAAAAGTCAATCGACATCGACTAAAACCCAGTTGCAAACTGAAATCGACAAACTTAAAAAACAAAACGAAACTTTAAATACTAAATCAAACAATAGTGTTGTAGAGCTACGAAAACTCGAAGAATCCAATATAGCACTTCAAGATCAATCCAAATCACTTCAAAACCAATTGAGACAACTACAGGAAAATGCAACAACCAACATGAGTAAGATTGGTGATTACTTCAGAAACAAAAATATTATGGCACAGCGTTTCACAGATACTGGGAAAAAACTACTTGATCAATGCAAACACTACAAATCAATCATGATGGCATTTGGTGGACTATCAAGCATCGCACTGTTTACATTAAGTTATACATTACTGTCAACAGCATCTTCGATAACGAGCATTGGCGCATTGTGTATGGTGGCAGGTGCAGCATTATTCGTATCAAATTTCTATCTAGCACTCGCTGGTGACGTTGATTACAGAACCGATGAAACATTCCAAATAAGTGGCGATTTTCTTAGAATGAGTGAAATTCAAACAGAAAGCCAAATACATGTGCCACATCGTCAATCGATTGGTCAACCAAATGACTCTAATACGCCAAGACCGTAAAATACGACAATAAATGAGCATGTTCGTCTCAATTGTTTACGGCGATGGGAACATCATCGCTGACCAAGGGGTCAAAATCTCAAAATTTGAATCAACCATGGCTAGTTGAGAATCCCCGATTCGCATCTAAATCACTGTCATACCGTTGCACAGAGCCACTGAAATTAGGCAACGTCGTATCAAACCGCTCAAGGGGAACAGAGAAGCTTTCCAAGTCAGGCGCATCAGGCAGCTCTCTGACAGAAGCGCACTTCAACGACGAACCTTGAGGTCTACCCTGATCGCCTGGCGATGCGACAGATTGAGCATCGTCGTGTCGCTCAGAAAACCGCACAGCAATAGAGATACCAGCCACAAGAAACCACACCACGATAACAACATAAACCGGCAGCCATAAAATCATCCCACAACAAAGCATTAGCCACCAGCGAATCGATAATTCATATGGACCAAAATCTTGATACCACGATGTCAGGTTCTTGATCACATATTCACCCGAAAGAGCCCGCTCACGCTGAACACAGATACCGAGTCGATTTAACGCACGCAATCGATCGCGAATCCAAGATAAATACCGAGGACAATGCGCATTCAAACTCGAGCGGTGGTTACTAGGATGAGCAAATTCATTAAGCTTAGCGGCAATCACACGGAGAACTTCATGCGCTTCAGACGGACAACAATACACTTTGTTCAACAATGGTTCAGGCAATTCGCAACTAATATCTCCCACAGACTGATTTTTCTGGTTAAACTTGTCAGGAAACGCTATGGGAAGCAGCCAACGACAAAAGAGGTCGCTTATCCTGATCAAAGAACTCACCTCCTCAGTGGCCATTAAATTGCTTGGGCGCCAACAATAGTCAGGAGACAATACTAAGCACTCGCCATCAGTCAACTCAGACAAAGCACTAAGGCTTGGAAAAGATTTATTAAGCATCTCAACAATTTTTGGCATTCCAAACAGACTATGTATACCGAGCATGATTGGCGCCAAACGCTGTTTAACACGAAAAGGCTGGTCGGCATTCTGTCGCTGAGCAGTGGTAAAAAACTTTTCACAAAAAAAGCTATAGATAGAATTTTCAAGGTCATCACCGGTACTAATCACAAGCTTATGCTCAGGAGTTTGTGGATCATTTGTGTTGACTTTTATAAATATGGATGAATCTTCCAAACCATACATCTGTTGATCCGAATATGCCAGGCTTGCAGGCATCTGCGAATCACATTCGCAGTCTGGAAATGCAATCAAACGCAACAAAATGATGACATTTGTTAACTCAGATGAAATATATGACAAGCCATCATTTAAAACAGCGGGTTGCACTTCCAATAGCTCTCGTTGCAAAGCTATGATATCATTTATCGTGCTAAATCCAATGATCCATTCATCACGAATCTGATTAATTCTTTCATGGAATTGATCACGATATTCTGAAAACCACTGGGTCCAAACATCATCCTCACTGAAAGGGAAAACCGCATCAACTGCTGAAACATCTCCGTTCAAAAAAAGCGAATATGCTTCAGCGAAGTCAGTACCGATCCCTGCACGCGCTTGCAACCACATTTGCTTTATGACAGAGAGTTTGTTAGTTCTCCAGTAATTTTTTAATCGCTCAGAAAAAACCACCTCCAGACGCTGACCAATGTTTTCATATTGATGCGGAGGCAGCAGCTTGCTAGCAGGTTGATTGTCAGAATAATCACTCAACAACTTTTTCAGTTTACTCTGTACGCCCCGCAACCTCGTCGACCACTGTCGTTGCATCCAAACTTCGGCGTTCATCTTATCATCAATAGCAACTGATTGTATAATTGACTTCAAAGAGTCAACACGACCAAAATCTAGCATCTTCTTTGCATGTTTGTGTACCCCTAATAGTGCAGTTTAACATAGTGCGACAACATTCCCAAAATATTCCCCCATAAAAACACATTACAAATTCCTCGTTAGAACAAAGTAAAAAACATGCCCAAACATCAAAGAAATTTTCTTTAAAAGCAGGAAGGGATCAGCCTTAAACAGACTTGAAGAAACGTTTGATCGCACACTGAGGACTTGACTCTTGATTAGAAAATTGTAAAATCAGACCATTAAACCAATGAAAGAGCAACGATGATATTAATACTTCTACTCGTAGCGATCACGCCGACATCACTGCTCGCTGAGAGCCCTGATCAAGCCAACCAGTCATTCTGTCAACAGGCCAAACCTGTTGTCGAGCAGCTAAGGACATGTCTTGATCTTGATTCATGCCAGGCAGCATGTACATCCATTGCAGACAACTATGCACTCAGAAAAGTTGCCAATCACGCAGCATACAAGCTCACTGGGGCACCACTATTTGAATATTGCGACATCGAAAGCTTGCATACCCAGAAATCCTACCACACAATCGCTGACGGTATCGAAGCGGAACAAAGAAGCATCTGTAACAAGAAAACCAGGAAAAAAAGATCATCAAGCCTCATGCCTAAGAAGATCCTAGGCACAGCTCATTAGACGAACACATCACATCAAACAAGTAAGCGAAACACGATCGTACAAACGTACCAGCCTTGGCACTGATAGCAGCATCAAACTCCAGAATTGAAGAGAGATAAACTCGAGGGATAACGGTCTCATCATTGGACACAGGGCAATAGAAGCAATAACCTTTATTGACAAGAACATTTAAGCTTGATAGATTTCATGACAACAAAATACCTAAGGCTCATCGATGTTGATTTTCGCCCTACTCGTAACCATAACGCCATTTTGCCTCGCAGATGAGTTAGCACCCAACGCACACTTTTGTAAACATGCAAAAACCGTAATCAAGCATCTCAAGGAATGCAAAGATTCAAAATCATGTTATGAAAGCTGTAACACAATCCGTACCAATGACGATCTTGAAACAATTGCCTCCTCTCCTGCATACGAATTGACCGGCTTGCATCTGTTCAATTTCTGCAAAAGCATACGAAACCAACAGACCCCGACAAATTACAAACTGATCGCGGATGATATTGAAAAAGCCTACCAGACAAAATGTCTGAGTAGCGGTGTCTATAAAAAGCGCAACGACAGAAAACAAAACCATAAAACTGCCATCTAAGGCAGCGACAAGCGTTTAAATAGTCACATAGAGTGTATCATAAGCGGCGAATTGCAACCGCCTAAACATCTCGACACAGCTGTAAAAAAGAGACTGTACCCCACCCTCAATACCGCGTTTCAATATTGACATCGTATTATCGTCTGTGTAATATCAGCAGTTCGTTCACTGGAGAGACACCCTATGTTTAACTTGAGCTCAGAAGAAAGAAGCGGCGCGTCAATTGTCGCAGGAACTGCTATCGGCGCAAGTATGTTATCACTACCATTTATCAGTGGTGTTGGGGGGTTTCTACCTGCATGCCTCATGATGGTGGCCTGCTACCTATTTTCCATAGCAACGTTATTACTGTTTTTAGAAGTAACATTCTATTGCAGCGACCCAGAAGCCAACATCATATCGATGGCGCACCTACACCTTGGAAAAACAGGAGAAGTCATCACGTGGTTCTGCTTCTTGTTCTTACTCTACATCATATCAACATCCTATATCTCTGGAGGAGCTGAGCTATTACAAAGCCTCATCGAACCATTTTATGACATTGATACATACTTATGTATGGTAATTTTCACTGTTATTTTTGGCCTTGTCGCCTTTCAAGGGGTGAGCATACTCGATAAGATGAATCAGATATTACTGATGGCGATGTTCTTAAGCTATTTCGGCTTGATCGGCACAATCGGACCATACACAAAACTGAGCAACTTGAGCGGCGGTAAAGCAATCTATTTAGTCAGCAGCCTACCGATTACAATTGCAGCTTTTGCGTCTCATTTTGTCGTACCGAGCTTAAGAAAAAACTTCAGCACTGATTTAGCAAGCCTAAAAAAGATGTTGTGGCTAGGATCAACCATACCACTGGTGATTTATCTCGTCTATGAATACCTAATTGTAGCATTGTTACCTTTTGAGGGTGCAAATGGCCTCTACACAATTGCAAAAAGTGGATCGCCACTGTCAGCACTACAGAAAACACTCAGCGCAGACGGAGCACAGGCTATCCCCTTGCTGATGAATATTTTTGCCAATTGCGCAATTCTAACTTCGTTTCTAGGTGTAGTACTCGCACTCTCTGATTTTCTACAAGACGGACTGAACATACAAAAATATAGCAGACCTAAACTCATTGCAGCAGGGCTGACCCTTGGGCCACCATTACTAATTTCGCTCATTGTACCAAAAGAGTCCTCAGGGTTCCTCCTAGCACTTGACTTGTCA
>DCKN01000018.1:1157-35140 GCA_002320385.1 Proteobacteria bacterium UBA1673 | reverse complement strand
TAACATAATTGCTTTTTCAGCCTTACCCAGTAAGGGTGAATGTCCTTGAGGATTGGCCATACCTAAAAGGATTATAGGCATGGCTAACAGCGTTTCGATGTACTGTGTTGCCCAGGTTATCACAGTCAGAATGTAGACTAGAATTGGATAAATGGGCAGAAAAAATGCAAACAAGGTTGCAAAACTGATCAATGGCGTGGCGATGGCGAAATAGAGTGGGTTCCACTTGGAAATAATAAATGAATTGATTTCTAGAATGATCTGGGCCGGGTTTAATATCTCAAGCATGGTGGCTGCCAAGGTTATGGCATTCACTACATAACCTACACTAACGAGTATGGATCCAATAATAAGTGATACAAATAGCGGAAAGAAAATAATGATGATAATAATTGGTATTGGGCATGGCAGTGGTAATCCCGTGTCTTTAACCATACTTTGCCAACTCAAGACGACAAAAGGCAAATCAAAATAAGAATAAATCCACCACCAGCCGTATTGTGTTGGGATTGCTGAGTACCACTGAGCCAGAGAAATTGCTGTATCGATAACGACTTGTCTAAAAAACATCTCCATTGTCATGGTAATATTGGCAGCAAAAGTCGCTGTACCCACATTAAAAATAAAGGCAACACTATAGAGTAAAACCCGATAGCCAAATGCACTCATTGTTTGTATTGGGAAAACAAATAATATACCCTGCGTGTTAGCAAATGTATCATACCAAGCTTTTACTGTGAAATAAGTAAATGACTGTAGCCCCAATGCTAAGGTATCCGGATATAGCTGACTGGGGTCTGTCCATATAGTAAAAATATCGACATAGTTTTGATAAAAAGCAATCCCAGCATAATAAGCGCTAAATACTGCTAAAATCCCAATAAGTGCGAAACGAAATGGAATGACCGACATCATAATACCTGTAGCAAGCACCGCTGCGCCGAAGATTGGCGTGGCTTCTTCTGGAGTGATGAAGCTACCGCTGGATTCACAAATATTGAGTGATGTGGTTGCAAATGGAATATTACATAGTTTTGTCATAGCTTCGATTTCAGCAAAGGATTTGACATCATTGATATTAGGTATCTGCGTTTTCCATCCATTGTAGAAGACGGTTACAAAATCTTTTGCTGTGACTGTGGTTTGGCCTCCGCTGGTTTCGTTAGCCATTAAATATTGAGAGATATTCGCGCATTGACTGATATTTTGTGCACAGGCCATCATTGAGGACTTATCTTGACTTTGTGGTGGCACATACCCAGGGCAATTTGAACTATCAGGATAGATTAAGCAATATGATCGACCGCCCAATGTATTATTGCCAGCATTCTGGAGATAGGCACAAACACTTTCCAGCGCACTGTTCGACTTGCAGAAGGCAAAGTTTTCGCTTTTGGCTGGGGTGACGTATAAGTAACTTGCATAGTTTACGGTTTGATCCAGAGAATCTGCGGCGCTGAATAACTGTGCGCCGTAATAAAAGTAGTTGTTTGCAGCCATGGCCCATCCGCCGTCGATGAGCTTATTGATCCAATCTTGCGGTTGTGTATTATTGCCAGACGCTGCTTGTTGCGCGTTGCTGTAAGTTGTGATTTGTGAAAGTAACTCGTCTGATACGAGCGAATATAGATTACTTGCTAAGGTTTGACCAATACTGGAATCAGTTGCACTTATACTCTTATTGTTTTGCACATAATTTGTAAAATATGTTTTCGCTAGGATACTCAACTGCGTTAATTGGGGTTGAATGATCGACCCCGCGGGCGATCCCGTATAGTCACTATTAACCGTATAATTAATACTTCCACAGTCTGACATCGATTGTCCGGATGTGGGCTCGGGTAACGTCAAAGAAATATTTGTGGTACCATCTCCTGTGAATGGACAATCACTGTCGCTACAATAAATCATCGATGTTATTGCTTGCTCGGCTGCACTTATTCCACTTGTTCCCTCAGCCTGATAATAATTATTGTAGACACAAATCATTTGTCCAAGCTGCCCCATTACTATCGCGCTGCTTGCAAGCTCAGCGCTTGAATTGGCCTCAAGGTAGTTTTTACTTGTTGATGCCACGAAATTGGTGACTTGTGTTTCCGTATTGTTGACAAATTGATTGACTGTAAACTCTTCATTGACATTACTCAGTAATTGCACGCCTAGTGGGCCATTTAACACAGTCACCATCACGCTGACCACCATATACCACGCATAGTTGGTTACCATGACTGATGTAATCACAACATTGGTGATAAGCGCTTGTAGTAATGAGTATCCATTTTGCATAGGAAAATAGAGCGCCATTGCAACAAACGTTCTAAATAAGATGAAGTATGTTTGCATTTTACGCCCCATTACTTCGCCTTCCGTCGCGGTATAAATTGTGCCGATAATGGTGGTATAAGAAAAAAGAATCAATGCAATTGAAAACATACCACGTGTGAATAGCGTGATCAGATTTTTGGTAACCTCAGCATATGGTGATGTTCGCGGCGCGAGCGAAGAAACGCCTTGTAACGTGCCTGAGATATCGTTGAGAATTCTTATTGAGTAATCAAACCCGGGCTGCATGAAAATATCAATGATTGAGCTGTCAATACCAGGAATATTATAAAGGACGCTACTGTTGTCTGCGTAAACAGGGCTTGTTACCATGATTAAGACGAAAAATAGGATGCTTTGGGATACATATTTAATGATTTGTTTATAGTGGGACCGCTTACTCATCATACATTTATCATCTATCCACCTGATGGGGGCGTCTCTGTAACTTCTGCACCGCTTCCTTTTTTCTTCTTATCTTGCCGAGCGGCTGCTGCTCCAGCAACATTAATTCCAGGTGAAACTGAAGATACTTGTGGGGCTCTGGTTGAGTCGCCAGCACCTTTGGAACCCTGCTGCGCAGCACCTTGTGTGTCTTGCTTAATTTTACCTGCCATTTGCGTTGCTTGACTTTGTGACTCTGGACCACCAATCCATCGTAGAATACGATCAGGGATTTGCGAGATTAGGCCGTAGCACATTTCAAGTATTGAATAGGCAATGTAGGTATATACTAGCAGTACCCCTAGCGATGAAACTGTTACCACTTTGCTGTATGTAGATCCGACATTGGTCCCATAGCCACCGTTGACAAATGTTGAATTAAAGTAGTCACTCATGACATATAAAAACCCGGTATTGACAAGATTCATCGTTGCTTGCGATACACTGATTGCAAAGAATAGGCCAATGATCATGGTGACTGGTCGGACAAACACGCTGAGTAATAGCATCAAGGCTTGCTCTGTCTGTCCCAAAAGGTCGTGTCCTTCTGGATGTGTTAAGCCCATTGATACTAATGCCGAGGCAACCATTGCCTCTATTACGGCAAATAACCAGCCTAATACCCCAAACAAATAAATGATGGTCGCAAGAAACGGTAGAAACACGCCAAGAACAACCCCCTGAACAAATAAAATACCTGCAATCGCCGTACCAAGCGGGATAAATAGCTCGAGGGCGAATTTGTCAAGCGCAAATAACATTTGGAATATCCCTTCTACAAGCGCACCTATTGATACAAACACTGGCTCCGCGTATCCTGACGTGCCTGCGTTTGCAATCGCAAGACCTAATTTTGCTAACGCTACGTAGGCTGTATACGCTAAGCTGATTTCTAGCATGGCATCAAATAGCTGTTGCATGGTGGATACGTAGTAAAATACCCCTGAGGCAATCATAGTTACCCCTAAATTTGTGAGGTTTGCTAATGGATCAGCAAACTTTGACCAACCTTGTTCTTCAATGAAGGTCATACCAAATAGTCCGGCTTTTGCAGTATTTGCAGAATCTTCACTTGACCCCATTACGAGATAATTTTGTATATTGTTTAGAAATGTACTGCCATTGTTCGAACAATCACTTGCTTCAGAAGCGATGGCGTTACAGTTTGGGCAAGTATTACTACTCTTGGAATAACTTTGATAGTCGCTGGTTGAGGTGATTGGGCTTGGAAACAGTTTCATGCCTGTTAGTGCCTCGAGTACCATGTTTACTGAGAGCATCATGTTTGTGGTGGCAAAGTCAATCTTGGCTGGCGCAACCACACCTGCTGTTAAATTAAAGTTGGATGTGTTTCCAGTTAGTGCCCCTAGATTACCTGGCTGCATCACATTTGATGACTGTAAATAAGCAGGCATATCGGAATTAAGCTCTAAGCTCGCAGAAGCGATGCTTCCTGCTATTTGGCATGCCGCAATATTTTGCACACTCGATGTTGTGTCGGTTACGCTACTGGATTGCGTTGTGGCCATCTCGTCATTAATTGACTTAGCTGATTGTGCGACCACTGTTGTCGCTGCGCTTGAGTAATAATTATATGTTGTTTGTGAGTTTTGTATATAGGGCAATACAGCATCGTAGAAATAGGTTAGATATTTATTGGTGCCACTATCGGTGGTAATATCTAAACAGATACATTTTTGGGTGCATGCAGGGGTATTCGCAAATCCACTATTGTCATTGCATGATGAAGATGTATCGGCATCTGAGAAATTATACTTAACCAGTTTGCCACGTTTGTCTAGGAGCGTAGCCGCAGCGCTTTCTGCGCTCGATGAACTCGCGCCTGTTGAAATATTTCCTGAAGCGATGTTCAATGAGAGGGTCTGAAAATATTGTCCTGCTGTCGCCCACCCTGACTTATAGTTGTCATCTGAAGATGCATTTGAGGACGAGCCTGACACTGGAAAACTACTCATTAACCCTTCTGCATAATTCTCCGCGATCGAAGCGATTACTGAGCGAATGGCACAATTCTCGAGCCCTTGGCCAGCATCAACATAATTGTCCCACGTTGGCGTGGATGAAAGACTGACCATGCCTGAGCAATCAAAGATTTGCTTTCCTGCTGTTGTTAACGCACCATTTTCGTCGACATAGACATTCTCTGTTGCAGCGTTGGCTGCATAACCGGCTGCCTGTCCCATTGCCGTGGTGACGGCACCTTGGATTGCCCCCTGTTGTTTTTCGTCACCAAATTTTATACTGCCGCACAAGGTTGCTTTGTAGGTACTGCTGGTGCCTTGTATATTGCCAAAGCATGTGTAATAACCCGGAGTATTACTGCATTTCATGTCACTAGGATCAGTCATATCTGCGGTTTGGTTGTATGCACTGTAGATGCTATCAAGACCACCCATCGTTGCCTGTTTTGAATACAGCTGTGTACAAAGCGCCATTGTGAATATGTCCGTGGCTGTGACAAGCGCCGTATCTGGTTTTTGACAGCGAGAAGTATTGCCAGAATCAAAAGTCATTGCTTTCGTAGTTGTCGCGCTCCATGTGTTTGCAAGCCCGAAAGGAAACATATCATACTCAGTGAGCTCTGACGTTTCCGATGCTGAACCACTCTCCTCGCCCATGGCGATTTGATAAGTTTGTGTCCATGCATAGTTGGCAAATGCCACCCCGTAAACAACAATGTTCATAACCATGACCTGTATACCTGAATAGCCAGAGTTGAATGCTGGCAATAGCAGACTGGAGCCAAGAACAATCCTAAATGTCAAGAAAGCTGAGGACTGCTTTGACATGCCTTGACTACCATCCTGCGAAACATTGATGGCCTGGAAAAAGATGGAATACATCACCAATAACATCAACATGGTCAAAACGCCGGTGTTGAATATCATGAAAAGATTACCGATTACCGGGTTTTCCGGTGGTGGCGTGGAGGTGACATTTAAACTTGTACCGACTTGCCCAAATAACATTTGTAGCATTTTGATTGATAAATCATTATCCGGATACTGCAGGGTGAAAATATCTGTGTAGGTATAGCTGCTTTGTGCAAACGCGGTGGCTCCGGCGCCAATAAAAATCAACCATACCACTAGCAACTGTATCGTTTTTTGCCGTAAATCTTTCAAAAAAACCCCCAAAAAAACTCATCTAGATGGTTATCATAGTCTTGAGTAAGCTATGTTCTTCCCACAATGAATTTCATCCAGTCGAAAACTGATTTACCCAGTGTTCGCTGTTTTATCTGCATGTACCAAAAACTTTCGCGAAAGAAAAATGCAAACATCAGTAGGCTATATGCTACTGCCATCACACTGGTCACGTAGTCTTTGCGAGAATATAGCAGATAGCTGTAAACCAAACCAAACAAGAAAAAGACACCAAATATACTGCTAGTGAGCCGATATTGTTGTTGTTTTTTGTTGATATCGTCAGCGGTCAATCCAAGTCGTACTACGGCTTGAGCAAATGTTTCTTTTCGAGCCGTTTTATTTACATAGACCATTGCTGTGAATAGACTGCGTATATTTCTTCCGCTATCAACTAGCGACTTTGTTCCTGCCCATTGATAGACATTAAAGGTTCTTGCCATGTAGGCCTTGATCCCTTTACCTTTACTCATTTATGCGGTCCGGATTGCTCTTCATAGCATAGAACTTATCCTCAATGAAATCAACCTCAAATCATAGATATTCATCGGATCCTCCCCTTGTAAGATCATGGTAATCAATATCGAAATTGGACATCTTTTCTTGAATTGAATGGTCGATCGTTCATGTGCAGCTGAGTGATGGCGCTAGCGTCCCTTTTATGCTAGAATATCGAAAATTTTCTGGCGTGGTGATGGCAAAGAATACGAGATTACTTAGCGGCAAGCATATCGCTAGCAGGGTCATTCAAACTATACGACACGAATGGCAAAAGTTCGACGATGACTACTGTCCTCCACGCCTCGGCATCATTCAAGTTGGCGATGACGCAGCTTCACAAGTCTATATTAATAGAAAAACGCAAGCGTGCCATAGTGTTGGGTTTGAAACAGTTTGTATACACTTGCCAGATACCGCAAGCCAACAAACGATTCTTTCCAAGATTCATGAACTCAATCATGACGATTCTATCACTGGGATTCTCTTGCAACTTCCCTTACCACCACAATGCTTTATCTCAGATTTACTCGAAGCCATTGCCCCACATAAGGATGTTGATGCACTCACCCCCACGAATATGGGTCGCTTATTGGCAGGCAATTATGACCTATTACCATGTACGACTGCTGCAATTCTAGCTTTGTTACAATCGTCAAATGTTGATTTACCTGGAAAGCGCGTTGTGATGGTCGGTGCGTCAGCACTGGTTGGCAAGCCTACTGCGATTGCGTTATTGCATCATAATGCGACGATCACAATCTGTCATTCGTTAACGAAAGATCTCAGATTTCATGTGCAACAAGCACAGATTTTGATTGTTGCCATTGGCAACCCAAATGTTATTCAGCATGAATGGATACCTGAGAACTGTGTTGTGATTGATGTTGGCATTAATCGCGCGCGCAATAACCAAATTGTTGGCGATATCCCTACAGAGAGAGTGATCGATAAAGTCTCACTTATCACTCCAGTTCCTGGTGGCGTTGGGCCAGTCACCGTTGCCTATGTCGTCAAAAATCTATTCACCCTTTTTTGTCGCAAGAGAATTCGTGATAGCGCGGGCCTAACATAATGGCACCTCATACTTACCCCCTTTCTGCCACTGTTTATATCATATCTGATGTTCATCTTGTTTCTGACTGTGACGTCATTATGGACAAAATGATTGATTGGCTTAACCAGTATGGTTCGACTGCGGATGCAATTTATATAATTGGTGACTTATTTGACTATTGGATTGGCGATCGATGTATTCAACGCTACCCATTATTTTTCAAGGCCTTATTTGAACAAACGCGCCGATGCCCAATCTATTTCATGCCTGGTAATCGTGACTTTCTTTTATCTAAATCATTGTTGAGCCAATACGGAGTCGTTAAGATTGCTGACCCGACCACTATTCAGCATGGCACTCAAAATTATCTCTTGACACATGGAGACCTGTTGTGTAGTGACGACATAGCCTATCAATGGCTTCGGTTTTTTCTTCAAAACCGTATCACCATAGCTCTGTTCAATTTTCTACCGTATGTTATCAAGCGGTATATCACTGAGAGTCTTCGCAGCCAAAGTCGTCAAATCACGCTATCAAAGTCAGCATTGACGATGTCGGCCAACGAAGCGACAACGCTTGCTCTAGCAAATAAATATCAGGTTTCGAATCTGATCCATGGCCACGTCCATTGCCTAGAGCAAAAAAAAATTGATGCCTCTGATTCGACTCAAGTATTTGTGCTTGACTCCTGGGAACATCAAGTCAATCATTGTGTGATTAGCTCTCAAGGCATTAAGCTTACCTCTAATTAAAAATACGCATCTCATATGTATCATCATGAGCTATTTGACGGCACACCCACTCTATGTACGCTGCACTCTGATATCAACTATTACTGCTTTACGCTTATCCGGTCAGCTGCATTGTCGCATAATGGAAACGGACTGACCATTGACGATCTAGACGCTGATCTGTTTCCGTTTGACGCTCTTGAGCTGGGCCGCGATAACCTTGAGCTAGGCCTGGGCTGGAATTGACAATCTGACTGTCTACTTAAAGGCCTATCATCTTCTGTATGTGTCATAGATCTTGTAATGGGAGGCTCATTATTGCCACCGCTGATTAGGCTCATACTTACTTCTTCATCATCTTCTGTTATGGGATCTTCATACTCGCAACTAAGCGGGCTACCGCTGTTATGAATTGTGCAATAACTGGACAAATTATTTCCGGTTGCCTCATCGTGGAGTGATGATGCACTATGATTGATACTTCTAGGCGATTGCCTATTTGCGTCCGTCTCTGTTTCTTTTGGACTGCTAGGCTCGTTGAGCATTTCATGGATTATGAGGGCGGCAGTTGAAGGCTCTTTGTCAAGACAATATTCAAGCTGTTTAAATTTATCAGCGGTGATTGCATCTTTAATTTCGCCAAACATTTTTCTATAGGAGTTATACATCGGCGTCCCTGGAGCACTTCTTGGTGACAGACTAGCCATTGATTCACGGTCAGTGCCGGGGGTTTGTGTATCGCGTTGCCCATATTCGCGCTTCGGCGTGAAAAATGCTGGGGGACATGTCCCATGTAAACTGTCATTAGTCGGTATTGGACTTTGACCTTCTCTCTCATTTTCAACTGGCACGATCGATAGGCTACTTTCGCTCGCGCCTTGATGATCGAGCATTACTTTTGGCATCTCACTTAACGATGCTTCGCCATCAATTATTACGTCATCGCTGCTTAGTTGTGGCTCCACAACTTCACTTGAATCATTATCATCGATCGTCACATGTAGATTTTTTACACCAAATCTGTTTACCGTTTTGAGACTGGACTCACTTTGTCGCGCATTATCATCTTCTGATTCCTTTATTGTTGTGTGTCCGTTCTGATGACTTTGTGTCTTATTCTCGTGATCATGGAGTTCCAGGGATGTTGCTGCTTGTGTGTTTTCCTTTTTGGTGACGATTTCGATAGCTTGTTGCTTCTGACGAAGGCTATTAGCGAGTAAATTCCTGCTTTGATTGGCTTGGTGATTGCTTTTCGTGGATGATCTGTGGATTGGATCTCTAATACGCTGATCACGCTTAATACGAAACCACGATCGGTATTTGTTTTGTAAGTTGATATCAAAGAAATCACTGTGCATATAGTGATGCCAAAGATCAGTACCAGCTTCAATACATCGCCTGTTCGATGCGACGATAACAAGTGCAACACCGGGCATGAGACATAGGGCGAGCATTGACCCGAGAACCTGTTGTGCGCTTACATACAGCACCATTGATTGTAGTAGCCCAATAACCGTCCCAACTAGTTTTAGTAGTTTAGGGATCATTCGCTTGCTAAAGTCAAAGTTATGACACCATAAATATTTAACCTGTTGAGCAACTCTGCCCCAATGCCCCATATCGGTAGTTCCTAAATCTCCTCTTAATGGTCTTGGTAAATGTTTTGCTGAGTAGTATTTTGTGATCTGCGCGTAATGCAAAACCCCGTCGATAAAGCTGAGTGATGCGCAAAGCGGTAAAAATAATGGCTCTAACCATGGTAGAAGGAGTTTGAATAAGCGATAGAAAAGCTTTTGCCCCCCGATTGAAGCAGGATTCTTAATTAACTTTTTCACACTATTGTAGGTGAACAGCGAGCGCGCGCATGCCATTGAAAAAGCAACAAATATCCTGAAACAAATATCTAATGAGAAGCTCCAGGTGTGCTGCTCAATGAGTGGATTTTTTGATTCTTTTTGTATGAAATTTTTATCCACAAATTCACATACCTTAATCCAAATTTTCTCTGCATCTTTTCTGCTTGTGTTCATATAATCGACCACACCACTAAACCAGAACCACGCGCAAAGTTGGCACGACCAACCGCCACCAAGCCAGCCAATGATCGCTGCTACTGGCGATGATGCCAGTAACCCAAACCCAGCAGGAATAGACGCAGCACAAATGATGAAGCAAGTTTTTAGTGCACTCATAAGAAAATGTCCAACATTGACGCTGGACACTTTTTTGTTTTGTCTTTTAAGATGCTGCTTAATTGACCATCTAAAAGCTTTCATCTTCTGATTTTCTATTTTCCGGGCACTGAGCTTCATCCAGTGCCCATTCGCCTCTTTGATGAGCATGTCTGACTGCTCATCTCCATGTTTTCTAGCAAAAAAGGCAAATCGTGCAATCGTATAAGCAACAATGACTTTCGCAATCCATTCGTCAGGACCACAATTTTTTTCTGGACATAAACGATCAATTGATGCACTGCTGATGCTGTCGTGAGCGGCGATATCATATAATTGTTTTATGTAGTGATGCTTTTCAAATCGCTTTGAGGATGACTCTTGGATGATGGTGTTGTACACTCTTGAAAATTCATCTCGGATTAATCGACATATTCTTCTTTGATTTGTTTCGGGCACTGATGATTTTCTCGCTCGCATGACCAGTGCCATCCGAGTTTTTAGCTCTATGGGTATCCAGTTTGCTTGGAGCGTGTCCGTAGCTATTCGTGTGTTTTTGGTCCAGACTTCATTGATCATTTTGAATACTGATTTTTCGACTGAATAGTAATTCATATACTCAATCAGCGCCTTAGTCTTCGAATATTTTGCGCTTGGTATATCTGGAGACCTAAATAGCTTGATTTCAATGCTTCTCATCTTTTGGTATCGCATGAGTCTATTTCCATCCAGGCCGAACTTAATATATTGAACTGCTGCAAGGAGGCACGTGTAACAGCTCATGATCATAATTGCCGCAACGCAAAATTTGTAAACCGGCCCTGATAGTCCAAAATAAGCCAAGTTTGCCAGTGCTGACCAGGTAATTGATAAGGATGCAAAAACTGTCACCATCATTTGCATACAACAGAATAAGTTATGCCAGTAGCGGTTATTGCTTACGGCTGCGTGCGCATTGCTGAGAAATTTTAGTAATGCCACCACCCATGGTCTTCTCTCGATGCTCTGTTGTTGTTCTTCTCTGTCGGTGCAAATTAAGTCATTTTGATACTCTACCATGATGTTGTTAAACATGTCATGTATGCACAAAGTTTTACCTCTACTCATTCATTTCTCCTATTTAACGTCATCTAGTAAAATACTATTACCCCTATAATTTATTATTACTCCTCTTTTTTTTATTAATCAATGCGCTGTACTTAAATTTTCGCTTTATTTTGTGTTTGCTCTTGGTCTTTTAGACTTTCGGCTCAGTGGTGGATTGTGTGGGCTCCGCCATCTAGCATGGCAATGGTAACGTTTACTATTGGTATTTTTCGCTACTTCAGGCTTCGGGCTGTCACTTGTCACGGCGAGGTCCTTAATCTTATGGTACAGTGATGTAAATTTGGCGTAATTCATGAAAAATACGCATGTTGACAGCACAGCGCTAAATGCCATGCTCTGTGTTAGCTGCATTACAGTAACGTGATACGTAAGGGCAATTGCAACTGATAGCACCGTCAGTAAGGTAACGAGCGCTATCTTTGACACACTTTTATTGGGCAATAACTGTCGGATGCTCGAGTTTCTATGCTTATTTGTCAGGCCTTGACTCCGAATTATCTGCACTACAATTGTCTGACAATTGCTTAATCTTTTTACATATGAAGAGTAAAACTTAGAATCTTTGTATAAGTTCATCATCGCAGATACCAGAGTCAACACCGCCCAGATTGGCACGATACAAGGCCATATCTGAGGGATTAGTTGTTTTGATAAAAATTCAATAATAAATTCTGCACCGTGCTCTTGGGGATTTTTAATCAGGCGTAATATGCCAAACATACTGAAGTAGCATGATGATATTGCTGTTGCAGCAACAAGAAATAGTCTAAATCGAAATACTCGATTCCTGAGAAAAGGTGCAAGGCTTTGATAGTCTGATTCATGCAGATGCCGGACGATTCGAGCAAGGAACTTTTGTGCGTTTTCGACTGAAATGCCAATCAAACACCCAGATGCGTAAAACCACACGCACAGCAGTGACTCTATATTTAAGCCTGACCAATTCGATAACAACTTGATAGGGGCAGAGGCCACGATAGTCAAGGCGTTTGAAATTAGTGCACTACCCCATACTAGGACGTTTGCGACAAAGCCAATTTCTCTTGTCGCGTAGCTTAGATCTCGTTCTTTTTTGATCCGCTTGTCAAGATAAAGTTGTAACGCATTTTTCATGGCATTTTTAATCTCCTGCTCGTCCATGCGATTATTAGACGATTGCGACAGCTGCGTGTAATAGGATCGAGCATAGCATGCAAATCTTGCAATGCTGTAAGTGGCAATAAGACTTGGGTCAATTTTTTTGTCTTCGTCGATTATATTGTCTCTTTCTGCTTGATTCAGTGATTGAGCAAGTTTGATTAGGTCTTCCTTGCTTTGCACCCGCTTCATTAATTTATAAATAGTGTTGATATTCTCCGGTCTTAAGTCATCACACTTACTCAGACTCCAGAAATATTCAAAATACACATTTCTTGAAATAATATCTTTGAGAATGCCGTAGCTTTGTGCAAGCGATTGTGCACTTTCAATAATTGATTGCCTGTGATCTCTGGAGTTTCTTGCTCTTTCTGAGAGCATGCAACGTGCTTGTAACTCAATCGGATAGTCATCGAAATCTTCAGAATAAATCTGTCTATCAAATACAAGCGAAAGTTTCACTTGTTTTCGAACTAGCTTCTCAAGATAGGCATAAGTTGAGAAAGCTCTCAATGCTTGAGGCACTACTTTTGCAGTTGTTTTAAGTTGACGTAAGTCTGCATTGTGCAAAAAAAATCTGTTTTCTATGCTTCTTATTTTCTCGGTAGGATAGCGATTGGGCTTAATGGTTTGGGTTAAAATCCAGTCCACTACTGAAGATGTAAAGCTTGCTACCCCAATCAAACAGACAAAGCTTACATAGACGACTGTTGGTAGATGCAATAACCCCAAATTAATAACCGCAGAGTATGTGCTGGATAGTGCTAGACTCAAGTAAGCCAGGATGATATATACCCGATATAGAAATAGCCCAAAACGCTGCTGAAAGCTGGGCTGTTGTACCGCTGTTGAAGAGGTACTGAAGCTCGGCTGGTCAGACTTAATAAGGCCTTCTCTTAAAAACCGTTGTTTTTCTTGTAGCACGCTGTACCACAAGTCAGGGATGGTTGATTGCATGACAACCTCTGTGTTCAACTATAAAGCATGGGTAACTTTACAGACTTTACCGTAATAGGCATAATAATTCATGGCTCATAAGTTTAACCTATCATGTCTGTTTTAGTCTTGGCAATACCCGGGTGCATTATTTAGAGATACTCTTGTTTTATTAATTTTTTTTGCAGACTTAGACTATTTGTAAATGTTTTTTTAGCGCATAATCACCGTTTTTTCCTTTTTTTCCCTTTGGGCTGATAGTAAATCGTGTTTATCGATTACTGATATTGATTCATTCATATCTCTTTACTGGATCAGAGGCATATCTTTAAAAACACGTAGCTTCCATATTATTCTGATATGCATAGAGCATACTTCAGTGAGTTTACACATTTACATAATGATTATATTGGTTTTTTTCTTGCGCAACACCTAACAATATGGTACAATTAAACAAAAAAAAATGAAAAAATTATCTCTACTTACCATTGTTAATCCTGATAAGCTTAACAGTTTAAATCACAGCTTCGATAACCCACCAGCGATACCGCGTGCTAAACGCCCGAGATCTCCTGAGGATACAGATATTGAGTCCACTGAGGAAAATAATCGCTATCCGGCGAAAAAAAACCATCGTTTGCGTTTGCCTCAACTGTGCGCCGAGATGGGTAAAAAAATCGATAGCCAAAGCACCCTCTCTCTTTCAGACGAAAACAGTGAAGATTTTTTTGTCTCATCTCAAGATAATAGAACAGTAGAATCGGAGCCTATGGTAAAGACTCTTTTGGGTCGTATAGCAGATAATAGTGCTTCATGGACCTCAATGACGAGTTCTGAATCTCCGATATCAGTGCAAGATAACCCTGTCTTTTCTTCTAATTTCAGGACGAGCTCTTCGCATCAAGCCTCTGGACGAAGCCAATCAGTACCACTGCCATCGCTTGGTAAATCATTCAACTTATCCGAGCTAGACACAGCTCTTCCATCTGTTGATGACGGCGCTATTGTACCGGGTAAGCCTTTTAGCCATCCCAACCAAGACTATTTTCTCAGAAGTATCGCGCTAGATACTAACGAAGATCAATTTGATAGTGACTATGAAGACATAGCTTGCTTTAAAAAATAGGCACTGCACTTCTTTTAGTTTACGAGGCAACTCCGCCAATCGGTCATGGATCATGGTTGACATATTATCTCTTATATCGATCTATTTCTATTTGGATAAATACGCCACAATCATCTAAAATAAGGTAAAAACATACACTTGATTCCATAAAACTATTTACATTGCCATTGTAATTATGTATAATATAACAAAAAAGAACAATCATTATGCTAAGCCAATTATTAAAAAATCAAAAAGACTCTGACACCGCCAGGTATTATCAACCCGTTCCTGTGAGACCATCCCAGAAGGTTTCACCTAGCTTTTTTCATGATGGATCTAACGATTCAGAAGTGACCGCAGAATCTGTTGACGAAGTATTCTATGTTGGATCACCCACGAATGATCCGTCGACTAATAGTTTTTCGCGTTCTCAAGCGAATCCACTCGTTGATCCAAAAATCTTCTTTGATCCTTTAACAGCCGCTTCATTCTCTCCTCGGAATGCGCCTTTTTATGCTGGCCAATCAAATGACGAACGATCTCTCAGTGACGAAACATCGACCTCTGATTGTACCGATGGTTATTCTACCGATGAAGAATTGAAATCCTTTGATCCAGATGGCGACTTACCTTTTGATTTGACATTCAAACACCCTGGTGTTTATACGCCCCACGACCTTGAGCAAATGCAAATTAAAGAGGAATCTCGCTCTAAAACATCCAGCACGCTCTCGGGTAGAACTGATTCGAGCATGAGCACGTGCAGCTCTAACCACTCGCCAAGACCTGCCCATGAGTTTGCCCCTGTCAGTAAAAAATCAAGTCAATCTCTATTCTCAGATTTGTCAATCGATGATCATAGTAATGGTGTACGTTCGAAGCTAACGAATGTGCCTAGCGTATAAT
Source organism: Proteobacteria bacterium UBA1673 (assembly GCA_002320385.1). Lineage (GTDB taxonomy): Bacteria > Pseudomonadota > Gammaproteobacteria > Comchoanobacterales > Comchoanobacteraceae > UBA7916. The sequence continues at coordinate 19,556 of DCKN01000018.1, read as the reverse complement.
CGATTAGATCTTTAATTCTTTTGGGTAAAGATTACTGAGTAGCAACGCACATTGAGATAACGCTTGATTAGCCGCCCTAATTATTGTATAATATAACTGCAAAAATAATAATAGTAGATTTAACATGCCTAAAAGTAAGATAAAGGGACGTCGGATCCAAGCTGAACTAGATTCAGGTGAAAATAATCCTAACGCAGATAATCTAGCATCGAAGCGCTCAAATAATCATAGAAATATAAACCCTAAAACCCCATCAAACCATTATCATTACCCAGGTGGGAACATACGCCATGAGCTGAATGGAGGGGTTTTAAACACAGTTGTTATGCAAGATACTCGAAAAAAATACCAGTCTCGAGCACGTACCAAGCCTAGTGGTATTAGACCCTCCTATGCCGTAGATAACTCGATTTTCTCCATTCGCCAGCGAGACTATGAACGCAACTTCCCTCCTCTTGCGTCAAAAAAAACCGAGTCTAAATATCCAAGCGCTAATCCTAATACCAATAAGTTTGATTGGAGCGGCTTTAAAATACCTAAGTTTGAATGGCATAATACCCAAGTTAAAAGTTTAAAAAATCCGCTTCATGCTGTGAGTAAAGAGGAGTTTGACGACGCTTATTCGCGTTGTTTTTGTAGCCATGCTGATGGATTGACCAAACCTTCATTATCCAACTCTCGAAAAACTATCCTCAAAAAGCCTGCGCAGGATTCCTACGACATGAGCGATGGCTTTGGTTGGTTTATTCCATTTTGATGACGCATGAGCTTTCTGCATGAACTAATGCTCTGGACTACGCCAGTCTAAGGCCAGTGACCACAGAGTCATGACATAACCCGAAAGTGCAATAATCATAGCTGCGGTTAAGTAACTTAGCTGTAGTTTCACGGTCAACCCCACCCATTGACTGGTTGGAGGAATGACCCAGACGCCGATCAAAGTGCATAAGCTGGCACCGCAAACCTTGCTCACTTTTGTTAAGTCCGTCTGCTCAAATGCAAAGATATTTTCGTGCTTAAGCCGCCAGTAAAGCAACCCAGCATTCACGTATGCTGAAGTCGCTACTGCACATGCTATACCAACGTGTGCGAATAAATAGGACCCTATGACCCCGACGACTACATTGATAGCCAGAGACCAGGTGGCGCATTGAACAGGAATCCATGTTTCCTGACGCGCATAGAATGCACCTGCAAAAACTTTTACCCACATGTAAGCTGGGATCCCAATAGCGAAGATCTGCAAAGCAGCCGCTGTTTGAGCAACGTCTTCTAGTGTAAACTTCCCGCGGTAAAATAGCGTCATGACAATTGGTTCTGCCAACAATCCTAAGCTAATTGCAGCTGGTATTGCGATCATGACTGAAGTGACAAAGCCCCATGCTATCTGCTTTTGAAATGCTTGTTGATTACCAGACTGACTGCTTTTTGCAAGAGATGGTGACAATACCGTGGCGATGGATACCCCAAATACGCCCAGCGGTAGATAGCTGAGGCGTTCCGCATAATAGATCCAAGAGATGCTGCCTGTCGCTAATGTTGACAAAATGATGGTATCAATGCTGATCCCAATCTGCGCTACTGATGCGCCATACATACCGGCACACATCAACTTGAGCATTTTAAAAATCCCTGGATTTAGCTGAAACAATACCATAGTTGGGAGGCCGTAGAGTTTTTGATAGCTGTATAGCATTAATCCTACCTGCAAAAAGCCACCCAGCATCACTGTTGCAGCTGCTCCATAAATTGGCACTGCTAAATAAATACTTGATAAATATGCGCCCGCGGTTAGGATGATATTAAAAAAAGATGGTGCAAATGCGGCCATAGTGAAGTGTTTTTTGGCTTGTAATGCGGCAGTGTAATATCCAGTGATGGTGATGAGCACTAAATAAGGGAATGTAATTTGTAATAAGCGAAAAAATAAAACCGTGCGCTCGTTATTAGCCAACCACCCACTGCCAAAACGCAGCACGAGTTCGCACCCCCCACACACAATAACGGACAACGCGATAGTGACGAGCACTAGACAGCTGTATACAGCATTCATAAAAGATTGTTTTTCTTCAGTAGTTTTGGTTTCGTATTCTGCCAATACAGGAATAAATGCCTGGCTAAAGGCCCCTTCGGCGAAAATACGACGCATCATATTAGGGATCCTAAAGGCCAATAAAAATATGTCAAAGCCTGATTTTGCTCCAAATGACATAGCAAATACCGTGTCGCGAACAAATCCAATCACTCTTGATAGCATCGTGAAGGCAGACACTTTGGATGCGAATTTGATTAAACTCACTACAAGCCCTTTTTGTGTATTCCTCATTATTCCTGATCACTGTCGTTTTTGCAATCATCACTGCTACTATCTTACGCTCGCCGATGATTTGTCATTGGCTTTAGAGGTTGTTTCAAGTATCTAAATTTTTCAATAATCTTTCATGATCGTGTATCCCGTTATACAACGAGACTATGTGTGCGGGCGAGACCCATAAAAATCAAATTACTTTGTTATCAATTTTTAATGCATTTTGATTGTATGTGGCTAATCACTCTTCAAGCGATGCCTTGGTGTTGCGTGATGGCCCAGATCAATTATCTGCAAGACTAGTTTCTTAGGCTGTCAATTCGAGTACTTACCGTAACCCTATTCGGTAATGACAACCAATACTAATTGTCGATAATTATGCATGATCTCGTAGACAATAGATGGCAAATCGATTACGATTGCAGAATACGATTGATTGTCTATCGCAAGGAGATTTATGAAAGTGGCCACATCGATTGATTTTGCAAGTTTTATGCGTCGCCTGGAGCAAAAAAACCCTGGACAACCCGAGTACATTCAAGCCGTGTATGAGGTATTGACTGATGTGATTCCATGGATACAAGAGCATCCTGCTTACGCGAGAGATAGCTTGTTGGAACGGATCTGTGAGCCTGATCGTATCATTATCTTTAAAGTTACATGGGACGACGATCACGGCAATGTCCATGTGAACCGCGGCTTTCGAGTTCAAGGCAATAATGCGATTGGTCCTTATAAAGGCGGCTTGCGCTTCCACCCATCTGTCAACGAAAGTATTCTAAAATTCCTTGCGTTTGAACAGACATTTAAAAACAGCTTAACCGGGATGCCGCTTGGCTCAGGTAAAGGTGGTAGTGATTTTGATCCAAAGGGCAAGTCAGAGTCAGAAATCAAGCGATTCTGCCAAGCATTCATTACTGCGCTACTTCCATTTATTGGTAAGGACAAAGATGTTCCGGCCGGTGATATTGGTGTTGGTAGTCGTGAGATCAGCTACATGTTTGGACAGATGAAGCGTATTGCAACAATTGCGCCAGGGACACTTACCGGCAAAGGCATTTCATTTGGCGGTAGTAATGTTCGATTAGAAGCAACAGGCTATGGTGCTGTGTATTTTCTCAAGCATATACTCAAGCACCAGCGCGACACTGTTGAAGGCAAACAGGTGTTAATATCTGGCTCGGGAAACGTCGCATTGTATGCTGCAGAAAAACTCCTCACACTTGGTGCAAAAATCATTTCCCTATCTGACTCCAAAGGCTTTTTACATATCCCTAGTGGTTTAACTCAGTCGCTATTGTCAGATATTATGACATTGCGATTTAACAAGCACCAACCCCTTGCGCACATTCTTCAGCAGTACCCTGACTTATCGTTCCACCCAGGTAAAACACCATGGCACATGCCTGCTGATATCGCGTTGCCATGTGCGACGGAAAATGAAATTGATGTCGAGGACGCAAATGCACTTCATTCCGGAGGCGTGAAGGTTGTCGTTGAGGGTGCGAATATGCCAGTGACCCCTGGGGCAATTAATGTCTTTAGAAAACATGGTGTTATATATGCACCAGGTAAGGCAGCGAATGCTGGTGGTGTTGCTGTGTCAGGCTTAGAGATGTCACAGAACGCAATGGGCTACTTCTGGTCTCATGTAGAAGTTGATGAGAAGCTTCAAAGCATTATGAAGAATATTCACGATCAATGCCTGCGTTACTCAGGACATAGCGCGGGAGAAGTTGTCAACTATGCGCGCGGCGCAAATATTGTCGGATTTAAAAAAATTGCAGATGTTATGCTCGCTTTTGGTGTGTAAGTACTCAGCCAGCTTTATCATTTCTTCAATAATTCAAACGTAACACCTAATCTGTGCTATACCATGCTTAAGTAATATTGGCTTTTGTCATGCAAAAAAGACACAAACTTGGGTTCTTCCTCATGACGCTCGTTCTTGCTGCAAACTTTGTTCAAGCAGGCCCTCTGAGAAAAACATCTCTTATTCGTTCGGCATCGACAACTGGAAGTTCAGAAATCGACGATCTAGAAACTAGAATCAGCGCTGAGCTGGCTCTGGCTGAGGAGGTTGTTCGCGATGCTATTCCTAAATTAAGCCAACCCATTGCACTTGAATTTGATCACCTTTCCAAGGACCCCATGGGATATCTGAACAATATTGAGGGAGAAGTTGATCATTTAATTCACCATTCTTCAGCAGATACCATCATGAGCCAGCTGAAAAGACCTGAGACGTTATCGAAATTAGCTATTTATTCGTTAACCCATAGTGATGCTGTTGATTTCCTTGATCAAATCTTGTGTAAACTTGATCACTGTAGTGATAAGGATAGACGCTCAATTAATAACCGAATTAATCAGTTATCGCATCCATCTGTCATTAATGAAATTGCTGAGGGCATTAGTAATAGCTGGATGAGCCATAAAATCACAACCTGGGTCAAAGAAAAAAGAGGTCAATTAAAACGTATCCAACAATCTCAATCAGGCCAACGTCTATTAAAGGTGAGAGGTGGCGGTACACCTGAGCGGAATAATCGCCTTGCCCAGCATCAATCGGCCATATCTAATCAACAATCGCGATCTGTAGTCAAACGATTGATTCAAAAAATTCGTGACAAATTTGGGTCTTTTCGATCAAAAAAAATGTCTAGCGATCTCGATAACCACACGCCAACCTCTAATAACACATAAGAAATTACTGTCAGGGTGACGTAACGCCCTCTGCTTTGTTTAGCTTTTCTGTGACACGCTTTTTTATTTGCTCTTTGATGTAGTAACTTACGCCAAGCGCTCCTAACAATATTAAAAGCTCTATCACACTGTTGGTTACGTAACCTTTTAGCACGAGATAACCTGCGGCACATAGATACGCAATACCTGTTGACCATAACACTGATATACCCGCCCATCGCCAGGATGTTTGTCGTGCGGTTGCATAGAGCGTGCTCACACAAGGGAAGTATAATAAAGTAAAAATTAGATAGCTCATGACTGCATCAGCATTGATGTGCTCAGGATTAAGATAGGACGCCCAAGCGGGAAGATCTGCATGTAAAGATGGAATAAAATAGCTATATCCTTGGCTAATATTAGTGCCTATTTCTGTTAGACAATCCATGAGCAACTCGTTTGCTGAGGAGGCTAAGGTGATGTTAGTATTCATCTGAGAATAGAAAACGTTCAGCGTTGTTAGTACCACTTCCTTAGCAAGTAATCCCATTAGTAATGAAACAACCAACGGCCAATGCTCCGCTTGTAAGCCAATTGGATAAAAAAGAATACTAAGCGACTTCCCTAACCATGCTAGAATACTGTTATCTGCTGGCTGTATTAATAATTCGCCGGTATAAGAAATATGATTGCATAATGCCAATGTGATACATATCGGCACTATGACACCGAGTGCTCGCCAGACAAAGCGTTGTGTTCTTTGATAGGCCTGTTTGACACCCATAGACCACGATGGCCACTGATATCCAGGAATCTCAAGTAGATAATTGTCACTTGTTTGTCGCTGAGTAAGGCCACAGAATCGTGCAATTAGCCCTGTTAAGAATGCGATTGAGATACCAAGAACATATAAAGAGAACAAAACGGATGCGGCCTGCCTTGGGAAAAACACCGAAGCGAACACTGCAAAAATAGTTAATCTTGCGCCGCATGACATAAAAGGCATCATGAGGGCTGTCACTATTTTATCGTTTTTTTTAGGGATATGGCGAGTCGCAAGTATTCCAGGAACATTACATCCGAGGCCAAGGACCAGGGCCACCATAGACTCCCCAGGCAAATCTAATTGACGCATTATTCTATCCATTACGATAGCAGCCCGGGTCATGTAACCACTTTCCTCTAATAAATAAAGTGAAAAAAACATCACTTGCAATACTGGAAAAAAGCTGAGGGCTGTCACAAGAGAAATACCTATCCCGTGTACTAAAACTATTTCTACAACAACTGGAAGGCGATACAGCTTACAAATAAAAGTAGGTAGTTCAACAGTTATTAGCTTCAATAGCGGCTCCAAGATACCTTGTAATAGCTGACCGCAGCCCATACTCAACCAGAATACGGTAAACATCATTACGAAAAAAATAGGCAGACCCAACCAAGGATGGAGAAACCATCTATCGAGTATTTTATCTCTATCGTCTCGAGATATTCCCTTTTCTTTGATCGTACGCTGACAACAGTTTTCTATAAATTCGGTCCTGGTTAGCGCCATCACATCGGTTAGTGTACCTGTGGTGTTGCGTAGTTCTGCAATTTGTTGATTGAAGTGCCATGCTGGAGCAACGGGCTGATTATCAGCTTGAATGATCTTCTGCCACGCCTGCCACCTTGTCAATCCATGATGTGTCTCTTTATCAAGTAGTTGCTCAATGGCTTGATGGTACTGTACTGGATACTCGCGTCCGTCTAATGTGGGATTTGTCAGCTCTGATTTGATGACTGCTTCTAAATCGCGCATACCCATGCCAAGCTTTGCAGACACCTTGACAATTGGCACCTGTAGAAGCTTTCCTAACTCAGTAATATCAATTTCTTTTTGGACTTTTGGCAACAAGTCAATACGATTGATGACACAAATGACGCGCTTTCCTGCTTCAAGTAGCTGAATCGTCAAGTAAAGTTGTTGCTGTAGATTTGTTACGTCTAGGACATTAAGCCATAGATCAACATCACGCTTAGAAAGATACGACGCTACTTCTTGCTGCCCTTCTGTTGCTTGGATTTCTCTTCCTTCAGCGAGATGGTAACAGCCAGGCAAATCCAATAACCGATATTGGTCTTCGCCACAAGTGCGTGATTCACACGTAGTTGCTGTGACTCCAGCCCAGTTACCCACGCAACCAACGCAAGCAGTCATCCTATTAAAAAGATAAGTTTTCCCAACATTTGGATTCCCGATAATACCGACGGTCTTGTTATTCAACATGTAGGTATTTCCTCCAAATCCAGCTGCGCCCAAGTATCACAATTCATTGCAAATTTTTGTTGGTCAACGCGAATAATCAATGGGTCTCCCATCGGGCTAATCTGTACTAATTGTAACATTTTTCCAGGTAAAAGTCCTCTGATGTAAAGTTCTTCTCTTTTGGCAACCGAAAAGCGCCTGAGTGAAACAATCATCAGCTTCTTTCCAAGCGCTTCATTGACATCTATTGATTGCATGCAGGCCCCTTTACCTTGTTATTAAGAATGATTTTCTCGTTTTGGCTGCCACATTAGCGCTTTCTCAGCTAGCCTCTCATCTGATTTTGCTCTAATCATCAGTAGCTCATATGCGTAATGAAACCGAGCTTGGCGCACCCTATCCGGTCCAAACGGAGTTGTTTTTGTCTCAAAAGTATACTGTAGTAGCCATAGCTCTTTGATTGCCTCTTGTAACTTCTTGGGTATTGCGATGTAGCGGCTCTCAAACTTTAATACTCGATTGACCAGTTTTTTATATTGAAAGATATTTATTCGTTTTATTTTTTTCTTTTGGGTTTCAAAAATGGGCCATAGCAATATGGCAAATAAGAAACTACTGCTAAGTCTCTTTTTCTGTCGATAGTGATGATCGATATTAGCAAAAGCACGGTCCCAGAAAGGCTGGATACGATTAAAGTTCAATGGCATGCGTCCAAACCCTGGGAACAAGATTGAAAGGCAATGGAAGTCTTGTAGAAGCTGCATAGATTTTTTACAATGACCATGACTGAAGAGCTTGACCAACTCTAGCAATAATCGGTCTTTAGAAACCTGTTGTAGTAAGACTTTTTTCTTTTGAATCTCTTTTTTCATAGTATCGCTAATCTCAAACCCTGTTTTAGCAGTAAAGCGCAACGCGCGCAAAATTCTAACAGGGTCTTCTTTAAAACGCTTAGCGCAGTCTCCAATCATGACTAATTTTTTTGCTTTGATGTGCTCGACGCCGCCAACAAAGTCAACCACTTCGCTCGTTTTGACATTATAGTAAAGCGCGTTCGCTGTAAAATCACGACGCCACACGTCTTGTTCTAAGCTACCATAGATATTATTTTGGTATCTTGCGCCCCGCCATCTCGATAACCACGAACTTTTACCACGAAACGTACTGACTTCAACAATATCTTTGACGACTGGCACATGAACGATTTTAAAGCGTTTGCCGATGACTCTGCTGCGAGAAAAGCATCGTTTGACCTGTTGTGGTAGTGCTGATGTCACGATATCGAAATCTTTTGGCTTGATTGTTGCATCACACAGTAAATCTCTTAACGCACCCCCAACGATATAGGCTTCATAGTTATGTTGTTGCAGATCTAATGCTATTTTTGCGATGGCTTGATTGAAGTGTTTTGAATCTAACCCAAGCTCACTCAGCATATACCGCTTAGGCCCCGGCCAAAACTTACAATAAACACCAAAGTAATAGAGCGTTTGATATAATTTATTCCAGATATAGCGCAACCTGATCTCCTTTTTGGGCGCATTTACTACGATGCGCTATGATAGCTTATTCAGTAATAAATCTCAATTTTCTTATGTATATGATCGTTTTATATTGCTTAATAATATGATTAACAGACGCGTAATAAACGGTCGATAGATTCAATGCATTTGCTCTCAAATAGTATTTTTATTACGCGCTATCCAAGATAGACTCTGGCATTTTTTTTAGCCACTCATTACGTAAACGTGTGGCCGGACCTGCCAACACAAACCCTTGTAATCCTTTTTCGGGATGATAAAACCCTGCAATGAGTCCATCATTTTCGTCATTTTGATGCATACACCACTCGCCGGTGGGATGCACTTGCCTAACTGGCACTAATGTCAAAGGGAACGTTGGCATTTTGACTACAACAGGCATCGGGGGATAGCTTATCTTAGTCTTATTGCCTGTCAGACTTTTGGCGATTGCAAGTGCCTGTTGTTTGATTGGCGCAACATAGGTTAATACCAAACCATGTATTTCAGCACAATCACCAAGTGCATAGATATTCGGATCATTGGTTTTTCCCCATGCATCAGTGACTATTCCAAGATTAATGTCTAGATTTGCTGCTTTCGCTAGCTCAATCCTTGGCTTAATTCCTATGGCCGACAAAACGAGATCATACGTTTTTTCTGGGTGCTCAGAAAATTGAACCGTGATTTGGTCATGGTTACTTTTTAAGCCTATCACCCCTTTATCGACAAACCAATCTAAGCCCCTACTGATGAGATGGTCTCGACAAACAATGCCGATTTCTCTTGGAATTAATGGCCAAAGTGCGCTGACATCTTGAGAGACCATGGAGACCTCGTAGCCAGATTGTAATAAATCATGTGCAAACTCAACGCCAACTAATCCAGACCCAATCACCAGAATTTTTTTGGCTTGATCCAGCTTTTGCAACAACACCTCATAATCTTCTATGGCATTGATACTCACATAGCCATCCGTTGGTGATATATTTGGAATTTCATTGGCTATTGAGCCAACTGCTAAAACGAGTTTATCATAATGTACGGTCTGTTCTGATAAAATCACGCTCTGATTTTTTCTATCAATCTCATGAACTTTTTGATTGGTCATAATGTTGATAGCGTATTTGCTCATCATTTCATTGGATGACGCTGTCTCGATGTCCGAGGGTGTTTTCTTGTGAAATAATGCCGTTGACAACATTGGCTTTGGGTAAAATCGTCCGTCTCTTTCAGCGATGATGGTAATGTCTATATCAGCGCTTTCTTGACGAATATTTTGTGCTAACATATACGCTGCCATTCCAGACCCAATAATCACAATCTTGTTGTTTTTTAGTTGCATGTTTACTCCTTTATTACACGCTTTATGTGTAAAATACATCGCTCTCTGCGTAGGCGCCTAACGATTCGACTCAGCTGGTTTCTATCACTGATGACCAATGTTAAATTGACACAAGCAGTGTTGTCATCTCGAGATACGATACTCACATCAGAAATATTCACATTATCTTTAGCAACTGTCGTTGCAACAGTTGCCAGCGTTCCTTTCTGATTCAATGCATATAATTCGAGTTGCGCAGAGAAGCTTTGTCTAATTGCATCTCCCCACTCCACATCCATGGTTTGACAGTCTGTACTTTCACGAATCGATTTCAAGTGACTACATTTCTTCCGATGAATTGAAATACCCTCTCCTGGCACGATAACTCCCATAATTGCATCTCCAGGAATTGGACAACAACAGCTGCCATAATTAATAGCAAGGTTTTCATGCCCAGTTATCACCAATGGACTCATTTTATCATTCTTTGGACTAAGCTTAGGGGCGTCAAGATAAATTGATTGGCACTCTTGTTGTAATAGTTCCGCAAAAGCACTCGCTGAATCATTTCCAAGAGCAATTGCTTCAAGCGCATCTTGTAACGGCCGTCCAATCAATCGTTGAGCAACTTTCTCTAAGATATGCTTTTCAACTTTGGGCATTTCGACCCCTCGCACATAACAAGCCTTATTTACAATTCTCCAACCCAATTGAATTAAATCTTCTTTTCTTTGATCACGAAAATAATGACGTATTGCGTGCTTCGCTTTACTTGTCACCACAAAATGCAACCATGACTGGTCCGGACTTGAATCTGGCTTTGTCACTACGGATACCGTTTGTCCATGGTGTAAAACCGTTGATAAGGGACATATTTGTTGATTGATTTTTGCAAGCACACAGTGATCTCCAATACTGGTATGGATCGCATAAGCAAAATCAAGCACTGTCGCGCCTGCTGGCAACTCAATGATGTCACCTTCAGGTGTAAAGACGTAGACTTTGTCAGGACAGAGATCAATTTTTAAATGCTCAATAAACTCTAGGGAGTTACTGATTTTTTTCTGCATAACTAATAATTTGTTGAGCCATTGTTGCGCTTTTTGTTGCCGGGCATTAATATTTTTATCATTACTTTTATATAAATAGTGCGCTGCAATCCCAAGATTTGCAAACCGATCCATTTCCACAGATCGTACTTGTGCCTCGATAAAGCCTCCTGAAGGTCCAAACAATATCGTGTGTAATGATTGGTACCCATTTGATTTTGGTATTGCAATATAGTCTTTAAACTTTTGCGGCATCGGACGGAATAAGCAATGAATAATGCCTAGCACGGTATAACAATCATCTGTCTTCTTGACGCAAGCTCTGATTGCATACATATCGGTTATTTCATTGAATGAGAGCTTCTTTTTTTTCATTTTTTGATAGAGGCTAAATACATGTTTTTTCCGACTGCGAACATAATCATATGCAATATCCCTGGCATTCAAAGCTGACTCAATCTTTTGAGTGATTTTCTCGAGTGTAATTCTATGTTTTTTTTCAACCTGTTGAATGGCACTTTTTAAAGTTTTGTATCTCAAAGGGTACCGAGTTTTAAAGCCTATCTCCTCTAACTCAGAAGCAATTTCGTTCATACCTAATCGTCTAGCGAGAGGGGCGTAAATATCTAGCGTCTCTTGTGAGGTTCTAATTTTTTGTTCATTGTTTGCGTGAGAGAGTGTTCTCATATTGTGCAATCGGTCGGCTAACTTTATTAATAAGACTCTAATATCGCTACACATCGCCATGATCATTTTTAAAAAGTTTTCTGCTTGATTTTCTTTACGCGATTTGGCAGGCATTTGTTCTATTTTGGTTAACCCATCAACCATACTGGCGATCTCTTTATCAAAGTACTTACGAATATCATCAGATTCGTAAGCTGTATCCTCCACAACATCGTGTAGTAATCCAGCGCTGATACACTTATAATCCATTCGTAATTCGGCAAGAATGTTTGAGACTTCGACAGGATGAGTAATGTACTCGTCGCCAGACAATCGTAGCTGTCCCGCATGTGCCTTGGTGGCAAATGATAAGGCACTTTCTATTTTGATGAGCGCATCATCATCAAGATAAGTAAGATTTGATTTAAAGTCTGGATATTTTTCTAAATATGGTAAGGCTATCATAATCTTGATTCACTTATACTGATTTACGGAGACAAGGTCTTGCCATCACAGCCCTGAACCTAAGGAGGTTTGTTCAGTTTTATTGTATCTTAGGCAGCTATATTGGTCAACCACACGCTTCTTTTATGCGAATGGGTGCGCTTCGGTTCGCATCTTTAGTCATTGCGATTGATCTATGCCCTGTAGATGTCATGATGTTCAAACACATCTTTATCGTCATTGGACCCGAACTGCGTTTGATTGATACGATTCATCGCTCGACTTAATGTGCGTAAAACCGTGTTGTCTTTTCCTCCAACTGCGTTATCTATTTCTACTTCTATTGCCTCTCTATTTTTAATTATCTCATTATCGTTATTTTTGTTCTCTGTTCTGAGGTCACCACTGATTGAGTTAGATCGTTTGGAGATATCAACCTTTCTCTCATTCGGGATCATTGAGTTTGATCTTCTTCTTTGGGCTACTGAGGATTTTAAAAATGAGCTAGGTACTGAATGGTTTGAAATTTGTTGATTCAAGCATAGCGGGTTCTTATCCGAAATGGTTAGCCAATCATCGAGCGCGTGTGCTGTATTGCTCTGAAGATCTTCTAGTAGCTCATTGCTTTGGTCACCCTGCTGTTTTGTCATCGATTCCTCGTTAGGCATCATCGATCTAATTTTTTCCATGATCGTTTTCTTTTTTGATGCCAACTCTTCCGGTGTAAAACTGGAGTCACACTTATACTGAAACCACTTGTCTAATGATGACTTGATGACGGTACTGACTTCTGATTTTTTATCAAGTGAAGCAAGCCACTTAAACATACATTGTTGTAGATAGGACATCTCTTTATGCTCTTTTGGTGTTGTGATGATTCCATTTGATTTGTAGTAGGTCCCTAAACTCATATCTAAGATACGACCGATACGCATTAAAAAGTGTTGTTGATCAAATTCAGATGTATCAAGCGTCCAACTTCGAGTATAGCGGCTCATGATGGCACCAAATACTTCATCAGATGTTACAACGGTATCTTGTTGTTTTTCGTTCGCCCTGACAACAACTGGCGCATGTTGATAAAGAACCTGAATGATGGTTTCAATCTCATCACTGAGAATGAGATCTCGTTCATAGGGTCTCGTTTGTTCAATTAATGACATTAAGAAAATAAATGACTGATGTCTCAGAGCTGATTCCACATCGCTTGATAGCAAATTATGGATGACTTTTTGGATGATTGCTCGTAATAACCCACAGTGACGAAGCACCACAAAATGGTCGATAAACACTGATTCATTAAAAAAGATCATCTGATTATAAACTGACCCCATCTCAATGGTCTCTGGAGATGAAAATCTGAATTTATCGTTGGATGCTATCATAGTAAGTAATATGCTTTGAAATATAATCTGCATCTGGCTCGACTTTACATCAAGCGAATGACGACACATTGACAGTAAAATATCTTTTGTTTCTTCATGCCACCAGCCAGCCGCGGCGTATGCCCCTTTTGTCGACTGTTTTATAAATGCTTGATCCCTAAACTTCAGACACATTCCAACTAAACTACGTAGCGAAAGTATTTCCCCAATTTTAATACCCTCGTTTGGTTGAAAAAGCTTACCAATACAGCTTGCCTGGTATGTATTGACTTGCTCATCATCGTCCATTAACGCCCGTGTCATCAATTTCACCAGCTCAAATATTGCTTGGGTCTGGTCTTCACACGTTTTTTTGCCGCTATACATGTGAATTATAATGGCATTGATACCCATTCTCACTTGATGGTTAAGCTGCTGTGATAATGATTTATCACTATGCTCAATTCGATTTTTAATAAAATCTGAGACCGTTTGAATTGCCGAGATGAGATTGAGTGGCATTAATTGCATAAGATGTTTAAATTCAGGCTCTCTTTTGACTGTGATCTCCATCTTATTGAGTACCTGTCTGATTCTTGTGGACTCTTCTTGTAAGATCATATAATCATTGATGTTACTCGAGCTCACTTTGTTTAAATTGCTATTCTTAAGGATGTTATCTGCTTGTTTTCTTACAAGACGACAGAGCAATGATAAAGCAATTCTTTGCAAAATTGTGTTTTTTCTTTTACAGGATAACTCGATAAAACGGTGTAATTGATCGATGGTATACTCAATACTTGGTGGATCGTAAGTAAACTTCACCCTATTGAGATAGCTTGTCTTCAGAAGCAGTTGGCACGCAGAAAAAGATAAAACACCCCAAAGTTCATTACGCTTCTCAAGAGGCTTGTTGCCAGCTGTAATCGAATCGATCTTTTCTTGAATAGCTTGAATATTTATCAAACCACTGCACTCTACTGGACATGCGTGTAGAATCTGCCATGCAACTGCACGAAGTTCATCTGAACTTAAAACCTCATGTTCATCATCTAAAATGAACCACTCTATGATTGAGTAAGACAAGTTTCTCTCTAGTTCAGATAGGTCCTGTTGATTTGACTCTTGGCCTAACTGCAGAAGCACAAGTACTCTATCACAAGGACTTAGCCAACTGTAAATATCGATTATCAAGTTTTCTGATATCATACTTCCTTGACTTCTATTCTCGATAAACTCCTGACCCTGTTGATCTTGCCCTAATCGCAGACCATACCTAAATACCACACTCCATATACTATATCGCTCTTGGCCCCATCGATGATTCATAAGCTGGGGTATTTCATCTGTGTAACCATAAAGTCGTGCGGGCACCACCTTCCCCATTTTTATGAACTGCCCCCAGCGAGAAGACGCTTCAGTTTTTTGCCCATGCAATGACATCATCGCGACACAGTGATTGTGGAAAGTTGAAGCACCAGCGACGCCCGGGCCTGGTTTTGCCTCAAAACAAATTTGTCTGATTATTTCACTGGCGATTATGATATCTTGACGATTGACTACCGGCTGCTCTTGATGGTTATTCGTTTGATTGGGTTCTAGAGCCTGTTCTAATTTTGGGTGTGTTGGTATGTCTTGATAGCGTTTTTGAGGCATGTAAGTGCTTAGAACTGCTCCGAAATATGCTTCATAAATCTGTACGTTTTTTTCGATAAGCGACTTTGTTAGCTGCATGTACGATTGATCATTCTGGAGTAGTGGCTGGCTGTCTCTTGGGCTGCTGCTACCTAGCTGTTTGCCTTGAGTACGCATGTTGAGATTTTTTGCTGTTTCCAATGCATGGAATAATGCATAGACTTGCCACTCAAAATACTGTATTGCTCGAGGCAAAAGGGGAACCAGTCGTGAGCCGAAGCGTGAATGTTGGTGTAAGATTGATAACGACTGTTCAGTACTCATCTGTTGATCACTGGGAACAACATAACCAAAAGGTAAATGCCAGCGATTGTCCGCATTGAGTAATTCGCTGATATAGTCTGAGATATCGTAAACACTGAGGTACTGTTTCCTATCCAACTGAGTGAGCTGAGGCGTGTACAATAACCCTCTAACTAACCAACACCCAGCCATGGCTATTGCACATGGCAAAAGACCAAATTCTATTGTACAAACACTGAAGAATAGCAGCCCACGCATCGCAAAACTAAAATAACTCCACTCCGGTTTTAGCGCTGTTGAAGCGATTATTATCGCCGATACTACCGTTACACTGGACCCGAGTGCTGATAATCCACCCAGCGCTGATGCCGCTCCAACAAAAATGAATGTACCTAATGCAATTCCCCAAAAATGACCGCATCTAGAACGGTGAAGGCAATGTGACTGGATCACTCCAAGGCTAAATAGCGCCACATGAATGGTTATTGGGGTCACAATGATGTTAAAACACAAGTTAGCCAAAAATACGCTCAAAATTCCGACACAACCAAATACTGCTATTTGACTGAGGAGATATTGATAGAAAAATTTTTTCTGGGGCGAAGTCTCAATATTGGATGGTAGTAAAAGTTTCAGTGTTAGCATTAACCCAGACACAATTATCGCACTATGCCAGGTGCCAGACCACATTAACGCTAGTACTAAATTAGCGATTAAATTGAAATAACTGATGTGGCTTGCGTGTTTGTATGCAGCGAGGAATTTATTTTTTAGTGTCATTTTGCTGTCAAGCTGGTGTTAATTAACACTAGCATGGATAAAGGGAGGTGTCTAGACGCTTCAGCGCCCAATCGGTAGCGCTACAGGCTCATGATTGTTGATCATGATTAAAGATAATATCCGCGATTCAATTGACGATAACACATTAAAAACATGCATCCTGCTTGAATAGTTAGACAATCACATACTACATAATATTGTTATGGAGAATAATTTATCAGAGGTTGTCATAATTAAAGAAGAAGGTTAGCCCTCGACCCACTTTCTTACTTATAGGGTTTAAGTACAAAGCCAAAAAATGTCTATAAAACCCTAGATTACTTTCTTGAAACTGTCTCTACTGAGAATGTGCGTCTTGCACAAAACCATTAGGATTTTGTCCAGAATAGTGATTTACTTGGCATGACTCACATCCCTGAATATCTATCGTTCTTCTGGGTATCCAAGTGGATAATCTTGGTTATTCTTCTGGCTGATCAACACTGGCTGTTGGCTGCTCAAGTTGATCGAAGTTTTCGAATGAAACTTTTTCTTCTGAATTACTGGTCATGTCTAGCTCATCATCAAATAGATCAAACTCGCTAAACTCATTTGATTCTTGCTTCTGATCTACTTTACCTGTCGCAATCTCTTTCAATGCAAGCACTGTTGCTTTGTGCGTAGCGGCTGATTGGCCATCAACAGTCGTCATTGCGCCGTCTGCGATTTCACGTGCACGCTGTGCAGCGAGTTCAACAATTTTGAAACGATTCGGGATGTACAAAAGACAATCTTCGATGGTTACTCTGGCCATTAGCGATTCCGTGTGCGATTAATGCTCGGATTATAGATGAATCCTTGCGTAAAATCAAGTTATTCCTGCATCAATAGACTAATTGTTTTCTCATGGCGCGCACATTGTCTCGAATTTCTAAGCCTTTCAGCCGCAACAATCGCTTTCAGATCAGCAACAGCTTTGTCAATTTTGTCGTTAAACACGATATAATCGTAGTGTTTGTAATCAAGCATTTCCGATCTTGCGTTGTCGATTCTCGCTTTTATGTCGACACCAACTGCTTCTGGACGATCGTGAATACGCTCTTTGAGCGCATCAACACTAGGGGGTAACAAGAAAATACTCACTGTGTTGGGATATTGTTTTTTGATCATGCACAACCCTGCATAATTTAAAACCATTATGATATCGTTACCGTTGTTAGCAATTTGCTCAAGCGATGTTTTTGTATGACCGCACTGATGCCCAAAAATTGTTGTATACTCGACCATTTGCTGCTGTTCTAACAATCGATTGAATGCTTCCTCTGATACAAAATATTTATCAACACCGTCTACTTCATCGGGCCTTTTAGGCCTCGTTGAGTGCGATATGGTTTGCACTAAATGCTCATCCATGTCACATAGTTTTTTGATGCAGCTTGTTTTTCCTGTTGCAGATGCTGCAGTTAGCACAAAAAGAATCTGATTCATTGATTTACTCTATTCACTGAGCCCAGTTTAACAAAAAAAAATGTCTTAAACCACCTTTCCTGGATCGGCATCGGCGTGCTCATTTTTATGGCGGGACACTTTTTAATTTGTGATCCATATGGCATACACACTATGCAGGCGAATCAGAGTTGAAGCGACCTTGTCTTCGGTGTACAATAAAGCTTTAAATGAGCGCGTTATCATGAATAGAAAAAACAATAGAGCAAACGATGCCTTGCGTCCCTGTCATTTCGAAACCCATTTCACAAAATATGCCGAAGGGTCGGTACTTGCCTCATGCGGCGATACCCGTGTTCTTTGTAATGTGAGCATCCAAGAAGGAACGCCTAAGTTTTTAAGGTCATCGCAATCAGGCTGGCTAACCGCAGAATACAGCATGTTGCCCCGATCAACACATACCCGGTCAGATCGAGAGGCCTGTCGGGGTAAGCAAAACGGTAGAACTGTTGAAATCCAGCGCCTCATCGGCCGGTGCTTACGTAGTAGTATTGACTTGCAGTTACTTGGTGATTTTACAATAACCGTTGACTGCGATGTCATTCAAGCAGATGGAGGTACAAGAACTGCTTCAATTACTGGTGGATG
>DCKN01000018.1:0-880 GCA_002320385.1 Proteobacteria bacterium UBA1673 | reverse complement strand
CTGCGATGTCATTCAAGCAGATGGCGGTACACGAACCACTGCGATCAACGGTGCTATGGTGGCACTTATTCTTGCTGTACGTGGTTTTCAATATAAGAAAATCATCAAAGACGATCCTCTGGAACAAATGATAACAGCTTGTTCGCTTGGCATGGTGAACGACAAGATCCTTCTTGACCTCGACTACGATGAAGATTCGTCGATCGACGTAGACTGTAATATCTGCCTGGGGGACGAAGGAAAAATTATTGAGATTCAAGGTAGTGCCGAAGGCACCCCGATGCGACCTGATCACCTTGTTGAGATGCTTGACTATGCGAAGAAAGCTCGAACTCAGCTGTTAGGATCGATGCATGCTGCACTTGGCAAATAGTGCACTCTGAGATCGAAACGAAATGTACCGACAGCCCATGGTGCAGCCTGATGCCGCTTCAGTTACCATATAATGCTGGGGAGCATAATACCACTACAACTGAATATTCTTAATTACCTGGAGCGCTTTTTGCGCTGCAAATAACAATGTGGTCACAATAACTTGTTAGTCTTGACTGTCTTCCGTCATGAGCGATATACGCTTCCACCCCAGCTGATTTACCTCCAAAAGGACAGTGAGTACTTTTTGCCATGGAAGCGATTTATCTGCCTGAAGCTGTATCGCCCTCGTTGTTGATATTTTGTGATCTTTGAGCCAGTTTTCAATGTTACTTTTGTTGGTGATACGTTTGGGATTGCTATCCCCAACTTGTAGATAGCGCATTCCTTTTTTATCAATCGATAAAATCACTGGCGATTCTGCCTGCATTGGCGAAGCTTTACCTTGAGGCAGATCAAGATTCACTCCCATCTGTACAATTGGTGTTGTTGCCATGAAAATCACTAG
>DCKN01000121.1:26611-27363 GCA_002320385.1 Proteobacteria bacterium UBA1673 | reverse complement strand
GTGCAACAAGATCAAGCGGGTATGCAACTGTGGACATGCGTAGTTATAGTTAAAAAACCATGATAACTTGGGGGTAAAAAGAAGTCAACAAAGCACACGGGGTGATGGGTTGCAAGACGGTTTCAAGGTTTACTTTGAAGACTCGTCAAGTAGCAATAATCCTTGTCAGAGAAAGATATTGCGAAAAAAACTAAGGATAAAGCCTGATTAGACTTTACAAGGGATTAAATTAGTATTAAATTAGCCAATGGATATTAATCCATTTATTTAGTACTTAAGGCTTTAAGCTAGGAGCAAATCATCATGGCAACACTTTTATCTGTAAACGATTACGTCGGTATATCGTTTTTTGTGACAAGCATGGCATTACTTGCATCATCCATATTCTTCTACCAAGAACGAGAGAATGTTGCTAAGAAATGGCAAATATCAATGACAGTTATTACCATCGTAACGTTCATCGCATTTATCCATTACATATACATGCGTGATCTATGGGTCATGACTCAAACGTCCCCGATTACCTACCGCTATATCGACTGGTTCATTACTGTACCGTTACAAATTGTAGAATTCTACCTAATTCTAAGTGCGGTTCGACCCATCGCAGGGTCAGTGTTCTGGCGACTACTCATCGCAAGTATCGTAATGTTAGTTGCGGGTTATATTGGAGAGGCTGGCCTCGGAGACGTAATGGTTTACTTCACCGTTGGTATGATTGGTTGGCTAGCAATTCTTTACGAAATATTCTT
>DCKN01000121.1:26177-26304 GCA_002320385.1 Proteobacteria bacterium UBA1673 | reverse complement strand
AGCAATTCTTTACGAAATATTCTTCGGTCAAGCAAGCGTAGAATCCAGAAAGATCAGCAATGCACCAACCAAGCTAGCGTTCGATGGACTACGATTCATCGTCACAGTAGGTTGGGCAATCTATCCA
>DCKN01000121.1:12106-25864 GCA_002320385.1 Proteobacteria bacterium UBA1673 | reverse complement strand
GTAGGTTGGGCAATCTATCCAATTGGTTACCTTTATGGTTATGCTTACGCAGAGCCAGACATCAACGGGCTCAATATCATCTACAATCTTGCCGATTTCGTCAACAAGATCGCCTTTGGCATGATGATTTGGTACGCAGCTGTACGTGACAGCAACAAGGGTACTAAGGCTGAGTGGGTATAGACACGCACACAAGCCAAGTGAATTAGAATACGTAGCCGCTGACAAGCGGCTACGCGCTAGGTAAAAATTCACATTGACATCAGACTACAATGATTGTAGTCTGATTTTTTTTTGAGCATGAACTTGGGACAAATTACAGCCATAAGCAGCCTCAACCAACTGCTTCGTATCACACAACAAGAGATCCTCAAAAGGGCAACGACAATTCGTACAGCACGTCATCGCCTTTACTTAGGCATAAGTCCTAACGACTGCATAAGTCCATTACACACAGATTTACCTACATGGCATTTAAGCGAGCAAATTTCGTCACAAAAAGTCCATCAACAGGCAATGCCAGATCAAAGCGTCGATCAAGTAATCAGTCCATTAATCGTAGACAGCCACTATAAGGTACAATCATGGCTGATAGATATTCAAGAGTGGTTGCCCAGGGGCGGCTGGTGGATGTTTCCGACAATAATACAAGGCAGTTTTGAAATGCTAGCTCATCTGGCACAACAACAATCAAAATTAGGATTATTCCAAGAGATGGATGCGCTATTACAAGTTTTGACATCTGGCCGTGGACAAAATCCGATTGTGGACTGTACACGCTATCAAATCAATTACAACCGCCCTGAAGCAATGCTGAATGATTTTGCTATGTTGACTGGCCAGAAAGTTGATGACAAAAAATTAAGCGTGGAGGATGCCAGCCAACTTTCTGTCGGAGTAGAGATCGCACACGTCGCTGTTAAGATTGCCCCTCAAATCAGAAGAAGTTTGCGCCCGATCAATGCGCCCATCAAAATACATAGAGTAGACAAAATCCACTAGATTTATACAGAAAAATCAGCTACTGTTATACTGTTATCTCAATGGAATGATCAATGATAAAGCAACGCTTACTTGTGATCGCGTATTTTCTTACAGCATCGATTTCTTGGGCAAATACCCCGCAATGTCAGTACAAAGTTGTTAGCAGCTATCAACATAATCCAAAGTTATTCACGCAAGGTCTCTACTGGCAACCAGGGCGACTATTAGAAAGTTCAGGTGGCTATGGGGGCTCAAAGTTAGTAGATAATCAGTGGCCTGAGATGATAGAGACACGCTCTACCAGACTGCCGGATGACTTGTATGGCGAAGATATCACCATTGTAGATGGTAAAGTCTATCAGCTTACTTGGAAAACCGGCCAAGTGAGAATCTACAAAGATAGTAATTTCGAGCTATTAAATACGATTGATTATGGTGGGGTCGGCTGGGGACTAACGCACACCAAAGAATTCTTCATACGCAGTGACGGATTCTATTGTTTATTTTACCATGACAAAAAGACATTCAGACAGATCAAAGAACGCTGTATCGATCAAAAACGCCAGCTTAACGCGATTGCATACATGGATGGGGTGATTTATGCCAACCATTTTCCTACCAATGAGATGGTGCGTATCGATGAGTCATCAGGTAAGGTATTGGATATGCTTGATCTCAGTAAACTCAGTAGCGGTAAAGACGCAGTGATGGCTAACGGTGTAGCAGCGTATAAAGATGGCCAAATCATTGTCACTGGAAAGCAATGGGACAAAATCTATGTATTGGATGTCAGTCAGTGTTTGCAGCCGAGTCAAGTTGCACGCTGAGAAAAAATCAAGCATACGAGCAAGTTGCCTACCCACAATGCCTTGCAAGCCTTCAATAGAGCACCAGCACTAAAGCACAATCATGAAATAATTTGAGCGTTACTAGAGGCGACGACGCAACGATTGGAGGTTGGAATAGCTCTGACATAACAGCAGATATTGACATAACCCACCATGGTGAGCTCAGCGCATAATCAGGTGAAAATGATTCACGATTCCAGCTTATAGGTTAATAAAAGGCGCTTATCAACATATGTAAGCACCTGCTCGTGGGTACTGTCCAGGTCCACAAGTGGGGCTGCGCCGGCATGATGCGCTTGCTTCCAGCGTAGTGCGCACAAGCACCAACGATCACCAGCCTTGAGCCCCGGAAATCGATAGAGAGGATTAGGCGTTGACAAATCGTTACCTTGTGACTTTGTATACGCTAAAAATTCATCAGTCATGACTGCACATACCACATGTGTACCATGGTCGTCAGCATTGGTATTGCAATACCCATCACGAAAAAATCCAGTCAATGGATCTTTACTGCACAAGACCAAAGGCTTACCGAGAACATTTTTTGCAGTCATAAGCGTTGCACCATTGCTTGGCATCGTAAAAAAGATCAACAGAAAAAGTAAATGAAGCTGATTGCCTAAATAACTATATCGTGACAGCACAACCACACCAACTTAACTAATAATTACTATTATAGTGGTGTCGTCATAAAGTTGCAATCATCTAGTAAAAAACAGACTGCATCAGCCAGGCACGAACTTTTTGAAATTCAATGCGTTCATCGACTTTGAATGATCAGCAATGACATGGTTAGCAGGTGACTTAAACAGACGGAACATGTACATCGACAGGGGCGTCAGATTCCATTATACGCAGCCCCAGGCTTGAGGTTGCAGGTAATAGCGAACCAGTTTTTCTTCCTCAGAGCCGGGTGATGGCTGCCAGTTATAAGGCCAAGTCACTGTCGGGGGCATAGAAATTAAAATAGACTCCGAGCGGCTACCCAATGAAAGGCCAAACTTTGTCCCGCGGTCATAAAGCAAGTTAAATTCAACATAGCGATTACGCCTTAGCTGTTGAAAATCACGATGATTTTGGCTATAGGGCATGCTGGTTCGGCGTTTAACAATTGGCTCATAGGCAGGCAAAAAGTGATTGCCCAATGACTCAATCAGATTTTGGCAATCAGAAAAATCCCCTTGATTGTGATGCTCGATCCATAAACCACCGATGCCTCGGTGCTCTTTTCTGTGCGGAAGATAGTAATAATCATCGCAAGCTTTCTTATAAATAAGATAATCCTCAACTGGAACGCTTGAGCAGGCTTTCTTACAGGTTTGATGCCAATGAATACAGTCTTCATCAAAGCCGTAGAAAGGGGTTAAATCCATAACACCAGCAAACCACCAAATGGGTTGATCACACAAGGTTTGAAAATATCGTAAGTTGGTATGGACAGTTGGCACATACGGGTTTTTCGGGTGAAGGATCATTGAAATGCCCATAGCGACGAATGCTTTACCGGATAAGTTCGGGTTGTTATTGGCAGTCGCTTGAACTGGCAAAGCGTCACCTTTAATCATAGAGTAATTGATGCCGCCTTTCTCGAGAAACTGGCCGTCACGGATCTGATAGATAAGGCTATCATGACGTGCCTGGGATCGCCGTTCGATCTGCCAAGAGGCCCGTGATTCATAATGAGCCAAGCGATTCGCCCAGTGCCTTTGAAGCTGCTGCAAAAAAACATTAAAGGATTTCGCGCCAGGCATCAGTGATTGGAGCAGTGATTCAGTCTGTAACATAGAATCCACCATAGTAGGGAAGCAAGTCTTTACCGGACAAAACAAATATGCCAAAGAATGTAACAAATAATCGTCAGTGGGGCAACATTATGATGAATACGCGTCAATATATCGCGCGCAGGATAACAAAAGATGGGTGTTGAAAACAAAAAACGAAAATTTATTATCAAGTCTAGGCAAAAAATCCATCCATCGCAATCACGCTATCAATGAACAGTATCAATCCGTTCAGCGATGAACAAGATCATGCATAGGCCTTAGTTGGCTAAAATGAAGATAAACAAAGTTACTTTAGAAGAAAGTATCATACGTACCCAGTTCGAATATGATGGTTGTGATTATTTTGCAGTGGAGCATAAATTGAGTCATAATAAAAACCTAATCAAATAAGGAAAAGCATGACTCTAGCCTGGATCGTTTTACTAACAACCCTTGCGCATTCGCCATCTTACGCCGCTTGTGGGCTTGATCTCGCAGAGTGTCTAAAGAAGATCGATCTGAAAAAAGAGTCATTTGCAAGAAAAAAAATGGATTTGGATAAGCAATCAGATCTTTGTCTCAAAGCACTCACCAATTGCTGTGGCAAGTCAATAGCGGACAAAAAGCTGGCTCATACAAAGGTTGAAAAAAATCAATTGGCATTGAAGTGTAAAAGTTCGAATAGAAATTTTGAATTGAAAGATGTACAGCAATCCCAATTTAGTAGCATCATCAACATGGATAAAGATTGTAAGAGTATGATTTTCGAAAACGACGCAAACAAGATCGACGCGGTAACACGCGATGGAACGAAGATTCGAATTAAAATTGACTTCAGCGCGTCCAAAATAGACTGTCCAGGTGGAGACATAAAGCTACAATCCACAGGATCTGTCGAACTAAAAAAATAATCTCAGTCCCTGCCGCATAAATGCAATCAGGGCGTCAATAACAACGAGGCAAGGCCGGATGATTTATAACTTGTGGTAAAAATCACATTACACTGGAGTTATCAGATTTATACGCAATCTACGCGCCATAGTTATCAAGACCAACAAATCATGGCCGTGTATGTCAGATATGTCAAATCACAAACTGACTAATGAAAAGGGGATTTAAAATACTGCGCCGCGCTTTGCCCACCATTTTCAACGCTTTCATCATGATGCTGAGTCGCATCATCAGAATCATCCTCGTCAGATCCAGATTCCATCAACGTAGAGGCTGTCTTAAACATTTGTCCACTTCCATAATCACCATCATCCGAGATACGGTTGGAAGGGGCGTGGGTACTACTCGCTGAACGATACGCATCAGTGCGAAGCGCATCATCATCCACTACAGCACTGCTGCTTAGTGATCTATCGCTAAGGAGACGGGCCGAGTACTCAGAATCAGAGCGAGCAGAGGCTAATATTTGTTCGCTGAGACGAGTCATGACTGAAGCAGCATCCCAGCCTTCTTGCCTTGCCTGGGGTGGCCGAGCATCAGTGTTTCCAGGGTGCACGATGGCGATAAGCTCGAGCAGTGTATAGAGTACTGGCTCGATAAAATGCTTATCCACAGCACCAGGTTGATCGGGTAGGAGTACAAAAGACCGAATCAGTGTATGTAGCATCAGCCAAGTATCTGTATAGACCATGGATGTATCTGACAAAACAGATCTTAAGCTTAGAAGCGTGGGTTCATCACTCAAAGACGCCAGCACGTAGTCATACTGGGTGTTGCGCATCAAAAATGTACGTCCTACGAGCCTAGCAGCAGCAATAATTTTTAAATTTCGCTGACGACTCTCAAAGAAAACAAGCCTATTGTTTTCTGATGGGCCTGATAACTCCATACACATGCGTAAGCCTGCTATGATATCAATATTGACCACCTGTTCGAGGTCAGGCGTTGCGCGGTAATCAAACCATGTTAACCAATTCATTATCAGAACATCATCTTCCCCAATATCGATGAACTGATCTAGCATCGCGCACAAGCTACCCGCGGCGGTAAGTTTGCACATACCTCGATTGACATGACTAAGCGCTATGAAATGCTGCATTAGCTGGTCGAGCAAGAGCTGTGGCATTTTTTGCTCTGGCTTGAGCGTTGTATACCCTTTACCGTCAGTTAATAAATAGCTAAGGGCTTGCCTCATGGTCATATTGACACTATCGTTTCTTTTGACCTCTGGCCGTGTAAGGTACTCAAATTGTATACTAATTCGATTTGTTAAATCTTTAAATACTTGTTCACAGTTGTCCGGGTAATGGCTATCGCGACTTTTGGTCAATAAGATCGATCGCATACGTTCAATAATCTCTGAGCTAGCAATTTTACTCAGTAATAGTTTGTCGGAGTCAGTACTTACAAACTCTAGGGTTTCCTTGTTAAAAACCAACTTATAGGCGCTAACCGCCCCAAAATAAGCATACAATAAGCTCCAAGTATCATGAATCGGGTGATGAATATCTTCAATATCCCTACTAGGTTTTGGGAGTAAACCCGAG
This sequence comes from Proteobacteria bacterium UBA1673, assembly GCA_002320385.1. Taxonomy (GTDB): domain Bacteria; phylum Pseudomonadota; class Gammaproteobacteria; order Comchoanobacterales; family Comchoanobacteraceae; genus UBA7916. The sequence continues at coordinate 19,771 of DCKN01000121.1, read as the reverse complement.
AGCTCTTTGTGCTGTTGTGGAAGAAGATATATGATTTTCTTGTAATTATGTCCAAAACGAACCGATATGCTTCTTTTTTCGCACAGAGTTTCGAAAAATAAATGCCCGGGCGTGATATTTGATCGCCCGTCGAATCGACACACACCCGCCTCTCTCTGCTGAATCAACACATCCCAGTCAATGCATGGGGTATCTTGTGGCGTTTGCTTTAGCGTATCGCAACTAATAAACAAATGGCACAGATTATACCTAGTGTGAAAAAGCGCCAAAGAAGACGCGTAGTGATTAAAAATTCGATTGACCTCTTGTAGCCTGGCAGCCTCAGAATCATGCATGGTTATTCTATTCGTCGAGCTGTCTGAAGCAAATAACGGTACATACTCAAGGATAGGAAAAGAAGATTGGTTTGTGAGAAAGTCTTGTGCGGTATGATCATAATAGTGTTTGAGTCGAGTAATCACTGCATTGGCTGGCCAATAGGCATTAATTGCATTACGCATATCAACTCGCGGGACTGGGCTAATCATTTGCCTGAATCCAGCTGGGTAACGAAGATCATCAAATGTCTTCTCATTATGAATGGCGTAATTGAATTGGCTGCCAAATGTTTTTAGCATATCGATAGCTGTCATGATAGCCGCATATTGCGCACGAGCCGTAAAGATATCATTATCGGTGTGATAAAAACACTCTACCGCAAGGGTCAGTATCGCCCACGAGTCATGGTAGAACGATTGTCGGTCGTTTGGGTTAAACCACGGGTGTGCCATCAGGGACTCTGATCCGCGAAAACGAGTGTATTGATCGAGTTGTTTTTGCAGCGCTGGATCAAATTTTTTGGATAAATCCCAAATACAAGTATTCTGTTCGGAAAAAATTGAGACCGCAGGTGTGCAGTGAATCCTTGAGTCAGTAACATCAGGCCAATCAATAACACTAACATGGCCCTGTGGGCTGATCGTGATATTTTTTGAAGCGATATCGTAATGTGTCGTATTGCTTGTGGTATGGTAGTCTCCAATTATCTTGGCTACATCAGCGACAACTTTCAACGCTTGGTCAACAGAAAATCGATTATGAACCCAACGTTTCCGCAAACGGTGATCACTCAAATTAGAGCGACCATCGTGCCTTTTAAACTGTAGCAGTTCTTTTAAGCTCATGCCGTAATTAGGCTCTACTGAGAGTATGTGGTCACTCGTTTTTTTTCGATCACTGATCACAACCATCTCGGTAATAGCGGTTGACTGTGGATGAATACCAATAACTGGTTCACAGACGCGCTCAATACCAGATTTCGTCTTATAGGGGTGAGAAATTTCGTGGCAATCTTTACTGCCCCCGGCTAATTTACTTTTCGGGTAAATATAGAGACTGAGTTGAGCATCTGAAGTCGGATTTGTGGTGGAATTTACTGCCTCTCCAGAAGCGCTTTCGTAACGGAGAAGTATTTTTCGAGGAAGCATTGGCCAGACATTGTTCATGTAAGACGGCGCTGTCGACTCGTCACTACCTTCATGTTGTTCGAGGTTATGCGACTTACTAACAGCCTTGCGTTTGAGAAGAATGCCTTGGTATCCGTGTCTCAACATCTCAGTGATGTGCTGTTGTGTTCGGTCACTGCGCAAGACTGTGAGTAGTTGTTCAATCTCAGAGTCATCAAGAACCTGCTTGAAGTCATCTCGAGTCAAATTTAACCGCGTGATTAGATCTGAGACGAGCTTATGCACATATTGACTGTTGTTTGTGCGAAGCGTGAATTTAACGCTATTCATGCCAAATTGAAACAACACTGCTGACAAAATCAGGGGCAAGCAAGTCATCAGCACATGGATACTTGTGGAAGACAGGTGCATGCTGGCCCAGATCATAATCGCAGCGTAATAGGTGGAAATAAACCACAACGAAGCAATGGCAAAAAGAGAGCACAATCCAAAGATTAATATTTTTCTGGATTGCATATAGGTGGTTGGGTTGATGTATGTGATGGCCATAGCTGGGTAGGCTCGTTGAGTGATCAGGTATAGCGATGCTACCATGAACACAGAGTTAAATCAATATTCCATCCGGTCAGGAAATTCGAGTTTCAGGTTGTATTAGCCGAGTTTTCGGGGCGATGGATAGTAATCTTAGTTGGTCATCAATCGCTTGACAAACGAGATTGACTGAGTCGCTGATACGACCAAGATCTTTCTCAAAGTGCTGAAGGTTTTTTACATGAGATGAATCATGGCAAGACATGAAAGCGCAATACTTGTCCAGCATATCAAACATTTTATTTGAAATGGCTTCACTAAAAATAGATGCATGGGGTTGATCCAGATGCTTCGACATCAAAAGGCCAATATACAACAGACTCCATAAATCATGGTGCATAGAGCCTTCAAGAAAAACTCTCTTCGGATAACAGGCCTCAAATTTTGATATCTTGTCGAGGAGATTGGGTATTTTACTTTCTGGTAAAGCGTCAATGAAATCATCCAAGCTTAGATCACAGAGCTTAGAATGATGATTTAACCCACTTGTAGGTGAATTTTTATTCAACAAAGTATGTCCCGGGTGCATACATGTGAGATGAGGCGTAAACGAAATGCGCTTTGAACGATAATTTCGCTTACAGGTACCACTATCGTCCATAAAAATAGTATCTGGATAATCAATAACCGTAAATTGTGGCTTCTGATCCTCGAGTACAGTACACACAATATTACCATGCTTGATGTCTAGATGCCCAGTTGCAGTTGCGTCATGAATGATTTGTAATTGATCGACAACTTGGCGCATCATCTGGAGAATCGTTTGAGGATTACTAAAGTCGGGTGAATACTTTTCATGAGCCAATATGCATTGTTGGTCTTGATACTGAGTGAATTGGCTTTGACCGTCACCCTGTCCAGATTGCTTCTTAAGGAAAGATGAAAAAACTCTGGAGAGTGATCTGCCAGCGCTTTTCTCAATAGATAGCCATTGGTTTTCAGTCAAAAAAACGTATTCTGTATTATTGTGGCCCTTGGGTTCGGGGCACACGGAATATTCACACTTTTTGAATGATCCTCTCGCTGTTTTATAAGGGCTAGATGATGTTTTATTACCACCCTGAAGTTTGCTTTTGGGAAAAATATGCACCGCTAGGCTGGGCGTGTAGACTGTGGAGGGCCATTGCAACAAAGAAGCGTGGTTTTTTGCCAGAGATCGAAACGTGATAGCAGTTTTTCGAGGTATTTTAGGGTGGGTAATGGTGATGAAATTAGTTAATTCAGGTGATTGCGAGTTGCTCTTTTTTCGAATGATGATTCCATCGAAGTTATTGGAAAAAGCATATTGAATAGTTTGAGATATGAACGCATCAGACAAACAGTCATACATGCTCTGTCGCTCTTCTACGCTGAGATGGTTGTCCCACTGGCTTAAATGATATGGTGATAATTCAACCAGATAGCTTCGATAGAGTGGGTGGATGAATGAACGTTTGAGGAACATGGCCAAAGGTCCCGGCCACTTGAGTAGCCGATTGTACAAAAGAGCCCTCGAGTTTTCACAGCGGCTGATCCACTGGCTTACATGCTCAAATCTGAGTAGGTTTCGATCAAAAACAAAAAGTGCGTGATTGCCTGATTTGTAAATTAGCAGAGCCAAAGCCATCAACCGCTCAGTGATAATGCCAACCAGAATACTAACAAGGCGAAAAGGCGTATCAAGGACATAAGCGATCAATTGGACATAGTAAAAATATCCGAGTTGGCGCTCAAAAAGATGATGGATTGTCCATCCAATCCAGGGTAGTAGCGATTGATTGACAGCAGTCACCAATTGTTGGGTAGTTTGGGTCACCAAAGATAGATGATGCGTGATACTGAGCATAGAACGATGACGATTATTATTTTTTGTAATATTGTATCATGGCTTGGCGGCGCTGTCAAACAGGCTACGGTCATGCCAGTAAAGCCGTCAATAGGGCGTTGAACGGTGAATCAAACGGTCGGTAACCAGAACAGACTTAAAAGTAAATCAAGCCCTTTAGAGGCCCGGTCAAGCAATTTAAGTTGCCAGGCTCATCAATATCACAAGAAAGACCTTCTACAGGAGCAAATGAACTGAGTGTATATAATTGACTGACGCGTCCAGATTTTTTAATTTTATAAATAACCGGTAAGTCATCATCATCAATAAATTGGAATGTTTTAGTTGTTTGGCCACTTTCTTGGCGAGGTGGGACGGAAATTCTAAGCTTATACCATTCCGTCACCTTAGAGCCAGAAGTTCTTTTGGGTGACATAACGGTCAATCGTACTGGTCGCTTGGAGTAGTTTATAATTTTTAACGGCTTTTGCACGATTTGCGCGCAAGCGCCAGAAAAGCCAACAAGCGCTAACAGCGCAATTGAGGCATTTTTAAAATACATAAGCTACCTTGTTCAATAAAAAACCTGGTTAAAGTTAACATAAAAAGATTATCAGAACATTACCGTTTCGGGGGGTAAGTCAAAATACCGCTCAGCCAATAATAAATTTTCGCTTTCCAGTACTTAAGATACCGAAATTGAGTCACAGTAAACCCTTATAATTGATATGGACACTACCTGTTCAGCTCAGTGAGGCTGTAAGTGTGAAGCTGCATATAATTAAACCCCAGGAGAGTGAGCGTCTGAACCGATCAAACCGATAGATGAGGCCATCAAAAGTCAGCTGCCTGTTGATGCTGATATCAGAGCCAACATCGCTTAAAGGTCAAGATAGGCCTGTGAATCAAGCCAGGCGGCGCCTTCAATAAAACAGGCACACATTGATCAACTGAAAGTTCTCGACAAGCATTCGTTTGGAGGGGCAGCATAATTTAAACTAAGCCTTTTCGCCGTCCAACCCATCTACAAGCTTACCATCTTCAGTTAGTTGTGTGATCTTTAATTCGGCGTTTTTGAGCGCTTCTTGGCACTGCTTAGATAAGCGCATCGCTTCCTGAAATTTTTCAAGCGCTTGCTCAAGCGGTAGCTGACCTTTCTCTAACGCCTGCACAGTTGACTGTAGCTGGGTAAGAGTTTGCTCGAAGTCGATTTTTTTTTCACTCATTCGTTGTCCTTTGATTCATCAGCGCATGTTACGCTTGCACGACTAAAATCCATTCGCGACTCAGTCTCTTGCTTGAGGCGACTGATGAGGTCCTCGCATGTCATCTGAGCAGATTGCTCCCCTGATCGATGGCGCATATTAACGGTTTCAGACGCCACTTCTTGATCACCAAGGATAAGCATATAAGGGACTTTTTCGAGCTGGGCGTTACGAATTTTTTTCTGCATACGCTCACTGCTTTTATCAATTTCGACGCGTAATCCGCCGCTGGCACAGTGTACCTCAGCAGAGAATAGGCGTTGATAGACTTCTTCGGCGTACGCAAGGTGGCGATCACTGATCGGAATAATTTTGACTTGACAGGGCGCTAGCCATGTTGGGAAATTACCACCGTAATGCTCAAGAAGGAAAGCAATAAAGCGCTCATGCGTTCCAAGGGGGGCGCGATGAATGACCAACACAGGCTCTTGTTTACCTGAATCACCACGGTAATCAAGTTCAAATCGTGACGGCGCCATAAAGTCTAGTTGACACGTTGAGATCGTATACTCAGTACCCAAGACGTTTTTGATGATAAAATCAATCTTCGGGCCATAGAACGCAGCTTCGCCCTCCTCTTCTTCATAGGGGTAGCCTAGCTCATCCATTGCCTCACGAATGACCTGTGCAGTCTTTTCCCAGTTTTCACGATCATCACTATATTTGTTAGCACATTCATAGTCGGGAAGCGCCAAGATCATTCGAAAATCTGTAATCTCAAACAATTCGTAATAGCGTGCATGGAGCTGTATGACTTTTATAAACTCTTCTTTGGTTTGATCGTAGCGACAGTAGATGTGCGCATCGTTTTGGCAGAATCCACGGACACGCATCAGCCCATTGAGTGCGCCGGACTTCTCGTAACGATAAACTTGACCCCATTCAGTAAGTCTAACGGGTAGATCTCGGTAGGATCGGGGACTAGACTTATAGATCATATGATGATGTGGGCAGTTCATGGGACGTAAGTAGTAATTCTCCCCATCCAATTCAATTGGGTGATACATATCCTCTTTGTAATACGGAAGATGACCCGACTTCACATAAAGTTTTTCCTTTGCAATGTGTGGCGTGGCGACGTTGCGGTATCCATCTTGGCGCTCACAGCGTTGTGCAAGATACTCAAGCTCTTGCCGGATTACCATGCCATTGGGTAGCCATAATGGTAAGCCACGTCCAATCTCGTCGTCCAAGTGATAGATTTTAAGAATCTTTGCCAGTCGTCGATGATCTCTCAACTTTAGCTGTTCAAGGCGCTCTATTTCTGCCTCGAGCTGTTCCTTATCTTCAAAGCATAAGCCATATATTCGTTGCAGCTGGGGATTTTTTTCATCACCACGCCAATAAGCGCCAGCCAATTTGTGTAGTTTGAACTGTCCGATTTCGCCGGAGTGGCGAACATGTGGCCCGCGGCACAAATCAATAAACTGGCCCGTTTGATAGAGCGTTACGCTAGGGGCTCCAGATGCATCAGTATCGATAGATACAGCTTTGTCGTCGTCCAGTGATTTTGTGACTGCAGTTGAGCCCTTGTGCTTGAGCAAACTGAGTAAATCAACCTTAAATGGCTGTGTCATGGATTCCATAAGCGCGATCGCATCATCGGTTGGTACACTGGATACCGTGAATGGGTGCTTTTTTTTCTTGATCTTACGCATGGCCGTTTCAATTTTTGCCAGATCATCTTCTGTGATGGTGTCTTCAACCAACACGTCATAATAAAATCCGTTCTCGGTCGTAGGTCCCACGCCAAATTGAGCATTAGGCCACAGCGATTGTACTGCAGCAGCCATCACGTGAGCACATGAGTGACGCATGGTTTCAATATCAGGATGATGATCAGACACGCAAAGCCTCTTGATGGTTAGTTAATTAGTCGAAATAATAGCAAAATATTAGACCATATCCAAGCTTTTCATGGTGATAGTCGAATAGTTTACTGCATTAAGTAAAATACATAGTGTTTAAGAATGACCCCAGGACGGGCAGGGACAAGCATCACCTCGGTGAATACCAGCACACGATGCTTGGAGATAAGTCACAGCGCGTAACATACAGTAGCGCTTGAATGACAATCATCATTTTGATAAGTTTAATACTACCCTAAGAGATCATGTTGTGTCGTGCAGAAAAGATCTTTAACAACAGTAAGCGAGAGAGGAGCACCATGGCGACAGACAATCAAGAAAAAAGTGGTCAAAACGATTCAACAGAAAATGACGCACTACTGACTAAGTTAACAGATTTCGCGCTAAGGGTTTTCAAAGTTCGATCTGACGAGGCTGAATGGCAGAAAATCCTGCAAGCAGCACCGACAGATGTCATCACATTCCTGAGTCAATATCCAGAAATCATGGCTGGCATTTTACAAGCGAGTGACGAAGAAGCAGTAAAGAAGCTCATCAGCCAATACAATCATCCCGTCGAAGATGCTTTGCCACAAACAGGCGACACTAACGTCACGCAGGCAGAGAAGAATCCAACAGCGCCGGAAGTAAAGTCTGAAAACGAAACAGAGGAGACACATACTGTATCAACAGCCCAGTCACCAACGCTTGCC
>DCKN01000121.1:11616-11769 GCA_002320385.1 Proteobacteria bacterium UBA1673 | reverse complement strand
TGACGATGAACAAAAAGCAACGGCCGATACAGGTGCTCAGGCCGGTGATCAAGCTGAGTCTGCAACGAAGGATCCTGAGGATGATGAAGCTGTTTCTGAGCCATCTGAAGAGCCGCAAGCTTCTATCACTAATGACGATGAACAAAAAGCAAC
>DCKN01000121.1:0-11311 GCA_002320385.1 Proteobacteria bacterium UBA1673 | reverse complement strand
TGACGATGAACAAAAAGCAACGGCTGATACAGGTGCTCAGGCCGGTGATCAAGCTGAGTCAGCAACGACGGATCGTGAGGATGATGAAGCTGTTTCTGGGCCATCTGAAGAGCCCCAAGCTTCTACCACCAATGACGATGAGCAAAAAGCAATGGCTAATACAGGTGCTCAGGTCAGTGATCAAGCTGAATCAGCAACAACGGATGAATCAATAGCCGAGCAGGATGGTAAAGAGTCAGATAATGCCATCAGTGCAACAAGTGGGATAGCTAAGGATCAAGAGAGCAAATCAGAGACATCAGCCAGCCCATCTGAGCCTGCAGCATCTGAATCTGAGACAGAAGTTGAAAGTTGTAGCGACGAGATGCTCATCGAATTTCTCAAAAAAGTCTATGCGCAGAAAGATCGCCCAGAAAGTTTAGGAGAACTATTAGCTAAGGCAGACGAAAGTCTCTTAAGCCGGCTCGATCAAAATCCCTTTTATGTCACTGAAGTAATTCAAATGAATAATGAAAATGTTTTCAATGACTTCATTAGTCAGATGAAATCCACTGCTGGGCCAATTGAGTTGAGTGAAAGCATTGACGATGAGGCGATTAATGATGAAGTTGTAAGTGAACTACTCGATAACTGGGCATACATCAATTTTGACTGTGAGATGACCAATCCCAATAACCAACAAGTCAAAGACTATGAGCTCGATGAAGGCATCATGTCATGGATGTCAAGCGTTGGTGTGCCTGTTGTGTGCGTGCCAGATGAAGACGATGGGAAAGTTGTTACCGTTGCTATGAGTATGCATGGTATGCTCCAGGGGAGTATCCCCATAATCGGCGATGGATCAGGTGGCGCCAAAGAAAGTGCTGATGAGGCATATGCTTCACCAGCTACGCGTCGAATGATCGCTGCCTTTGATCTTGTCGACTACATCAAATTATTTGAAATGGGCGACATCAAGATTCGGTCGGGTCACCGTAATTTATTGCGAAACTTTTGGGCAATATGTAAGCTTAACGGCATTAATTGTGCTGGGTTTGAGCCCAGTCCCGCAGAACTTATGTGGTATCAAAAACGTGAAAGCGTCTTGCAGTCTAAGTTTAGAATCAATCAAGAGCATGAGGTTTCGCATGCACCTGGATTGTCGCCCACGGGCGGGGGAGGCGCTTCGCCTAGGTCAACAGAAGAGGAAAAGGGCGAGACGACGCAAGCAGCCAAGGGGTCTGCGCCACTTGAAGATACGACTTCGCCAATCGCGGATCAGCATGACGATGGTGCCAGCAACAATGCTAATGACCCAGCATCAGACTCATCTGGTCAATCAGAAGTGACCAACAATGACATGCCAGAGGGCGCGGAAAATACACTGTCTAGCAGCGATGAAAACACAAAAAGTCAGCAGGAAAATTCCAAAAAGAAGGCGGCCAGCAAAAATGATAAGGATAAAACGACTAAGAAAAAAGCAAAAACATCAACAAAGTCAAAACCCACCAAGGCAAGATCGAAAAAAGATACTCAGAAAAAAGATGGACAAAAGAACGCCGGTGATTAGCGCATCAACGACGGCCATCTGTCGTCTAGTGATGTTGTTCTAGATCGAATAGGTGAGTTAATTAACACGAGATTGCTAATTGATCAGGTTAAAATGATAAGATTATCAAGATTAATTTTTAAAAAGGTATTGTGATGCTGCCGGCTATTTAGTATAATCATCACCTAGTTTTGCAAGAGTCCGAGACAAATATATGCTACAACAAACAACTAAGTCATACTACAACGCTGACAAAACCTGGTATGCGATTGATGCAACAGGATGCCAATTAGGTCGAATCGCCACTCAAATAGCTATGCTACTTCAGGGCAAGCACAAAGCGCAGTTTACGCCTCATGTGGACCTCGGAGACTTTGTCGTCGTCTATAACTGTGACAAAATTCAGTGTAACAGCAGCGACAAAATCTACTACAGGCATTCAGGCCGAATCGGAAGCTTAAAGCAAAGAACTTTTGCTGAACAAATGCAAGTTAGCTCTGAAGAAGTCGTGCGCTTAGCAGTCAAAAGAATGCTACGTCGTGGGCCATTGGGCAACAAGCAATTGACAAAGCTCAAGTGCTTCAAAGCAGAGCACAATCACCAAGCTCAATCGCCTAAAGAAATTGATTTAAAAAATGGAAAGCAGATAGCAGAGGTAATTTATGACATCTAGAATTGTTGACAACGGTCGTTACTACGCAACAGGAAGAAGGAAAGAAGCTTCCGCTCGAGTCTTTCTCACGGAAGGTACTGGTAAAGCACGCATCAATAATAAGTCACTTGAAGAGTACTTTGGTGGCGACACAATCTGGCTAAACCAAGCTTTACAGCCTCTAAAACTACTTGCACAAGAAGGAATGTTTGATCTTTCAATAACCGTCAAAGGTGGTGGTATCAACGGCCAGTCAGGTGCTGTATCACTTGGCATCGCCAAAGCGCTTGATCTATTTGCAAAGAAGAACAGTCCTGAAGTGTCATTCTCCGAAGACGAAACCAGTCAAGAAGCTAACAGCGCAGATGCCGAAGACAGTGAGCCAGTAGAAGCTACAGGGCCGCTTGGTATTGAGAAGTGGCACAAAGCAATTCGTGGCGCTGGTTTATTGACCCGAGACTCCAGAAGAGTACTTCGGAAGAAAGTTGGTCTTGTCAAAGCGCGTAAAGCTAAGCAGTTCTCTAAGCGATAATGAATTCATCTTGCTACGTTGTTGGGTAGCGTCACATTGGAGTCCATGTTTATATGATCATGCCCAAAAAATCAAGTATTACTTGCCTTTCTGATATAAGCGGCAACAGCCTTAACGATCATAGAGCACGCATGGTGTTAGCTGAAAAGGCAGTGAGCTTTGAGGTCGAATACATTGATCTAGATAATCCTAGCGAAGATTTTCTAAATATCAATCCTTACCACACATTGCCAGTACTAATCGATCGTGATTTGGTATTAAATCAGTCCAACATTATTATTGAATATCTTGATGAACGTTTTCCTCATCCACCATTATTACCGGTTTATCCTGTATCCAGAGCTAAAACAAGACTGATGATCTATCGAATCGAACAAGACTGGTACCCTTTAGCTGAGAGATTAATTGAAAATGCTGACGATGATGAGGCGCGAAAAGAGCTAGAAGGTCATTTAATGAAAATGATTCCTGCATTCAAAGAAATGCCATTCTTCTTGAATCAAGAGTTCACGCTTGTTGATTGTACCATTGCGCCTATTCTGTGGAGGCTGCCGATTATGGGCATCGAGTTAGATGAAAAAGCAGAGGCCATCAAAGAGTACGCGAAGCGTATTTTCGCACGCGCATCATTCAGAGAGAGCTTGTCTGATGCAGAAATAGAGATGAACGAAGATGAGTATGGCCACATCTAATAAACCTTACCTTGTTCGAGCGATTCATTCTTGGTGTTTAGACTGCGATTTCACGCCGCATGTCCTAGCTGGAACTGGCTACGACGGAGTCGAGGTGCCTGAAGAATATATCACAGATGGACAAATCGTATTCAACGTCGCCCCAAGTGCAACCAGAGATCTAAAAATCGATAACGATGCGATAACTTTTTATGCTAATTTTGGCAAGAAGGTCGTCAAGATTAATCTGCCAATGGAATCGATTATTGCAATCTATGCCTACGAAAATGGAGACGGAATAACATTTGATGAGGATGAGGGGAATACCGATATTGAATACACAGACGTTTATCCATCTCTCGTAGAGACGCCAACAATCTATAACGGTGAACAATCAGACGCTACCCCAAAAAAGACAACCAGCAAAAAGGGTAAGCCAACACTAACTATCATCAAATAGGCCTGCGCAATCCCCAGCATCTGTGATCATACTTGAGTAAATACTTAACCTTAAAGAAGTATGCATCAACACAGCCACACTCGCTAGCTAAAATCGCGCTTAATTTGAATCCACATTATCCGGTGACGTGACGACAATGCCGAGAAGTGATTGATAAATAGAGTATAGCAAGGAAAGATCACTCAGTGAGATATGTTCATCAACTTTATGCGCGGTGGCGTTGAGTGGTCCAAGTTCCATAATTTCCTGAACATACCCTACGATAAAACGGGCATCACTCGTCCCACCACTTGTGGAGTAATTGCATGAGGGTTGAAAGTGTCGAGAAATCATATCTTTGACTAATCTACAGAGTTTTCCTGGTGGTTTGAAAAAAGGTAGATTAGGGCGTGACCAAGTAAGTTGATAGGGCAGATGTTGTTGATCGAGTAGCGCGGTAACAGATTTTTTGAGCGATTCAGGTGTCGATGCAGGACAGAATCGGAAGTTGAATTGGCAGACAGCATGACTCGGCGTGACATTACTAGCACCTGTATCAGCATGGATTTTTGTTGGGCAAAAAGCAGTCGCTGAGAAGTCGCTATGCCCATCATCCCAGTGCATTGTTTGAGCCTGTTGTATAAAAGTAGCAAGCGAGTAGATAGGATTAACGCGTTGATTGGCATAAGCAACATGGGACTGTGTCCCGTTGATTGTAAGTTCGGCTGATAATGAGCCACGCCGACCAATTTTAATTATATCGCCAACGTGATTATCACTGGTAGGCTCGCCAACCAGAGCGCAGTCAAAACAGTAGCCTTCATCAGCTAAGGTTGACATTACAAAATCAGTCCCGTCAATGGCATCTCCCTCCTCGTCACTGGTTATAACCAGTGCAATAGACGGCGACTCAGGCTGCGATAGTCGGCGGTGATGCCATTTCAAGGCCATCAAGAACGCAGCGATACTGCTTTTCATATCAACTGCGCCACGACCATATAATTTACCATCTGTGATATGACCCGAAAAAGGAGGAAATCGCCACAGGGAAAAATCTCCTGGAGGAACAACATCAACATGGCCTCCAAAAAGCAAGCTATGCTGCTTACAATCTTTTGTGGTTATAAACAGATTGGCAGTGTCTCTTTTGTCAATACGGCGACAATACCAGCCAAGGTCTTGACAGAAGTCCGAAATAATGTCTAGACATAACTCGGGCTTAGGTGTAATCGATGGTTGCCGAATGAGTGCTTGAGTGAGGTCAATTAATTGTGAATCGTCAATATTGGAGTTACTCATCCTAGCGAAGCGCCATCTCGGCAAGCTGCATGAAAAAAATAACAGGTGGTGCGAGAATACTTTGCAAGACACCAGTAAAAATAAGCCCTACAAGAATAAAAAGCCCATAAGGTTCAAGTTCATAAAGAAGTTGTCCAAGTCTAGCCGGTAAAACAACCTGAATAATCTTACTACCATCAAGCGGAGGAATTGGCAATAAATTAAATACGCCAAGAATAATATTAAAAAAGATGCCAATCCTGGAGGTATAAAACAACCACTGAATTGGAGGACTCCGATCATAAGTCGCCAAAATGATCGCAAGTTTAGCTAAGCCAAGCCATAGCAGTGCCATCACGAAATTTGATACAGGGCCAGCAAGAGCGATCAAGGCCATATCCTTAACAGGCTTACGCAGATTTCTTGTGTTTATCGGGACTGGGTTTGCCCAGCCAAATAAAAATTGTGCTTGCATAAATAAAAGGCTTAGCGGAACAATGACTGTACCAATAGGGTCGATGTGCTTAACTGGATTTAGGCTTGTCCGCCCCAAAAAATAGGCAGTTTTATCTCCGAGCCACAGTGCTGCATAACCATGTGCGGCCTCATGAACAGTGATTGCGAACAAACCAGGCAGCAACCACAGGCTGAGTTGGTTCAGAATCGCTTGGATTTGGTCATAGCCTTGCATAGGTATCAATAGAAATAGACGGCATCAACATAGTGGAGGCGCTCTAATTGATCTTGGATTAGCAATCGATCAGCATCTGAGAGCGGACCAACAATAAAAACTTGGTTGGCATTGGTTGAGACTTGAAGGTGTGCGTGAGCAATATCAAGTTTGGCAATTTCTGCTTTGACTTCGGTATTGTTGATGCTATCTTCAGTCTGTTGCGTTTTAGGTAAGTTTTTGCCAACACGCAAGGCTGTGCGCACAGTTTTTACCTTGGCAAAGCTTGAGGCAATATTTTGAGCTAACTGTACAGCTTCGTCATTGGGAACCTCACCAAAAATTAACATATTGCCTTGATAACCTGTCACGCGTATGTGTGCGTGCTTCAGATCATCCTGACTGATTAAAGCCGCAAGAATCTCATTGCTTAGTTTTTGATTATCAGGTCGATATACCTTTGGTTTGGCCTTTTCAACTAAGGCACCTGAGGTAGGTTGCACTTGCTGTTTATTAGCCAGGGTCGACGGCTTATGGTTATTCAATGATCGAAGATGGGCGGATAGGTAGGGGTCATTACTAGAGTAAGCTTGGCTATCCAAAGAAGTAAAGACAAGGCTTTGTGTTTCTGACGCTTGGCCCGGTTCATGACCAAGCTGTTGACATCCAGATAAAACCAAACCACTAAGACTTAATAAAAACAATGCAAGCATAAAAGTTCCTCATTTTTTATTTGAAAGTATCAAATAGGTAGCAGTGCCGGCACCAGCGACAAAGCCAGCGGCCGTTGAGCATCCATTTAGCATTAACAATGCCAGGAAAATTGAAAATATTGTGTATTGTCTTGGAATAATCTTCATAATTAGATCATAGCAAATAGCAAGCGAGTTGCCAAGCCATGATCAAGCGATGCCTAAAATAACAAGAAAATAATCGAACAGTGCCTATCATTAGTACAAAAATGCGTTAAGCCTACGGCGTAAAAGCGTTATCTAGCCAGACCAGGCGAAGATTTGACAGTTGAACAATCATCGCGTCGTAGCGGATATCAAGGTCGAAAAATCTTGGATGGTTATTCATAAATATCGTTGAGGTTAAGATGATTTTTTGTTGCTTGCGGAGATCGATGTGGTGCTGCTCATGATTAAAAGCGTCGTGGAGTCTAGATTTAACCTCAATAAAAACACAGGCGTCACCATCGCGCATGATAAGATCAACTTCACCATAGCGACAACGGTAGTTGCGTGCGACCATTTCGAGACCTTGGTATCTCAGGTACAGTTCAGCTAGGCGTTCGCCAAGATAGCCTTTAGTCAGATGGTGCATGAGGTATTAAGCAGTCATATTAACCAGTTGCAATACGACATCGATAACTTTGGTTGTGCCAATCATACAAGCAAACGTCCCCGCACACACTACAGGGGTGCGAATCATCAAATCATGCAATCACATCATGCGTGAGCTGGCGCCATTGTTCTCGAACGATGTCATAGCGTGAATCAATCGTAGCAACGCCATTTTTAAAGACCATGCGTGACAACTCGCGCTGAATTCGACCGTTGATATCTCGTGACAGTGCGCCATTCACGCCGATAATCGTATAGCCATCGAGTATATCCCACAGATAACCGGTTTGGCTAATAACAAAAGCATCAAACCCTAATCCATAAAATCTGAATGCATCAAAAAAGCCTGTGGGGTCAGATGAGCGAAGCTTGTCCATAACTTTTTTGGGGAAGTCCATACGTTTTGGGCTCTGGGGTAGAGAAGGTAGCAGCGGCGTATCGAAAAAGATTGCGCTATTAAGGTCTTGATTCTTATGTGGATTAGATGTTTTATTAATCAAGGAAGTGGAGAAGATCGGCAGGTTGCCAGAGTAATGGTATTTCAGCATGGGGATGAGCTGGCGCGTGTTCACAGCACCACTTGCAATAAAAATACTATCGGCATCTCTTCTCTTTTCAGCCACAACTCGAATCGGACTAGCACTCAGCGATTGCGCAAATCGGTGACGAGACTGACTTTTGTCAGTGCCCATGACCTGTGATACGGCCAAGTTCATATTTTGGTCGACCGAGGTTGCATCAGCAATCACGCCACCCCGGCTACGAAATTGCTCAGTGAATTCATTTGCAAGCGTTGTCGATGCAGATGATCCATCTGATAATACCAACGGATGGCGATAGCCGCTCAGGATCATATTGGAAACCAACTGGCCTGTTTCTTCAGAGGGCGCAAGACTATACTGTGACAGGAGTTGAGGATGAGACGAGGTGTTGTTGAGCACCAGCGTCGGCGTAGTAATCTGAGTCCCTGATAGCAAGTCATCAATCTCAAATTTGGTAAGGGGGCCAATGATTGACTCAACGCCGTCTTGCTTTGTAGCCTTTTGGTACTGATCATAAGAATGAGCTTGGCCAGTATCATATACCGAAATCATCTGATCAAGGGGTCTGGAATCAAAATAGGCAGTGAAGAAAGCTTTTTGTATGAGTTGAGATGCTTGACGGTGTTTGCCGGTCAAAGGAAGCATCAATCCAATCTTTTTTCTCGGCTTCATTGCCTGTGCGTAAGATTCGATCTCAGTTTTAAACAAGGCGTTGCCTGAATGATCTGAATAACGGATTTGCCAATCACGAAGTTGTTTGAGTGTGGACTCAGGCGCTCGCACGACGTTAGGGTTATCCATCGGGTCAGTCAGTTCGCGCAGCGATAGCCACCCCGCAATAGGTTCATTTGTATGTGCTCTTAATTGTTCAATTTGAGAAGGTTTTGCGCGTTGGATACTTTTCCAGGCAGTCTGAATCAGTGGTTGCTCAAGTGCTGGGCGCTGAACCCTAGCGCTATGTGTTGCTTCGTGCAAAGCAGTAATATAGCTCGAGTAGCTACCTTGCTCATAGTGATACCAAGAGAGAAGAAGTTGGTAGCGTATGGTGGCAGACGCAGGCGTATGCCGTAGTTGCTTCAAAGCGCGTTGCGCCAGATCAAAGTGCCGCATATTAAGCGTTTGCTGGGCCAGTAGAAGATGTTTCTCTTCAAATTCTTCAGATGTCACAGGGGTCACCTGATCTAGGATCATGCTTGCGAGCTGATACTGAGCGTCCAGAGTCAAGCGGCGGCTGATTGTAATATAGAGTTTATTTTTTTCTGCATAACTCACATACTTTGTTTGCATGAACAGCTTGTCTAAATCTTCCTTACTGACAAAAGTTTGATTTTCAAGCTCGGAAAAGCTAAGCTTTTGATAGTGAATATTGGGCGCATTGGTAGATGGCTGCTGACTGCATCCAGAGAAGAGCAGTACCATGCCCGCGCCAATGATCGGAAACCAACTCATTTTTCGCATCATAATTGTCGTCAATACACCTTACAACCATACGGAAACTGGCCTGTGAAGTCAACTGAAAGCAACAAAAGACTCTATGTCGTAGCCACACCTATTGGCAATTTATCCGATATCTCTCAAAGGGCCATCGATATCCTGAAATCTGTCGACCTGGTGCTATGCGAAAATACTGAACACAGTCTTAAGCTTCTGAATTATTACGGCATTAAGCCAAAAAAGATGAAAAAGCTCACAGATCATGAATCGGAAAATACAATCCATACTTATTTGGCATATGCAGAAAATATAGCTGTCATCAGTGACGCAGGTACGCCATTGGTCAGCGATCCAGGTCATCGACTGGTATCTCATGCTTACGGCGCAGGCTTTTCAGTAATGGCAGTACCAGGACCAAGTGCGTTGATTGCTGCATTATCGGTTTGTCCTTTTGAGCCAGTTCCTTTCTCTTTTGTCGGGTTTCCCCCAAGAAAAAAGAGCGAGCGAATACAATCGGTTCAACATTATGCAAGCTGCGAGCATACAGTCATCTATTACGAAAGTCCACGACGAATTTTAGGACTTTTAGAGGATATACGTGTTGTATTTGGAGACGACCATCCTGTATTTGTAATCAAAGAGCTAACAAAGCGTTTTGAGACACATTGGGCAGGATCAGTCGTCAGTGTATTAGGGCAAATGGCCACAGTAGCATTGCGTGGGGAGTTTGTGGTAATCATTGACAAACGCGTTGTGCGCGAGCCCAAAGTGAAAGAAACTGATGTGCCGTTGCAAGCAATGATCAAAGGAATGCTTGCAGAGGATATGACGGCTCAGTCCATATTGAAAATATGCGGGGGCATCACCTCGATGAGTAAAAATCAACTGTATCAGCTGATCCTAGCGCAAAAGCAAGAAAAATAGCCGCCCTGATGATCACTGGTTGTACGAATTAAGGTGTGCGAGATGTTTCAAAGGCACCAGTTAATGGCTGGATATCTATACTCGAAATCTCACGGTCATCTTCGTGCGTGGCGACAGCATTGAGAGACCACCTGACGCACGGCGATAAGCAATTCATGATGCGGAGGGATGGTCGCCATTAAAATAGAATATAATTTCGTTGTCAGAGTCATTATCAGTGTGGTCGTGGTCGTCCCCAGCATAATCAGGATCAATGCGATTGGTCCTTGATAGCTGATCTGATGGAGTTTGGCGAGGGAGTTGAGTGACGGGTGCTGCGGGCAATCCAGAATGACCGTTGCTACGGAAATCTAAATAGTTTGATCCTGGCGAAGATTCATGACTTACTAAAAGGGGGAATAGATCATCATTTTGATACAAGCAGACGGCAGGCGGTCCACAAGGACTCAATAGAGATTCCGATGATTTTGCTCGAGAGCGTTGACGATCAATAGCCACAGACTGATCGGGCTGTTCATGAACACATGGCGCTATGGTTGGTAATAGTTCTAACAATAATGCAGGATCACAGTGTGCAATTTCAGCCATGGGTTGAATCTGATTAGTTAAATCAACAACAGATGTGCCATTAAGTCTTAGCCGATATGCAGACCTTGCCAGTAACTCATCTCTTTTTAACACATCCATGTGACCGGTGATGCCATCTTTTGAGTTGAAAATGAAGAGTTCATGAAATAGTGAGATCGTGGTACGATTTGGCATGTGTTGCAGATAAAACCGATGCTGATCTTTGTGTCGATATTGGCTTTGAAGTAAGATAGACGCTTTATGGTCTAGCATATCATGGCTTGCAGTACATTGTTGGTGTATTGAAAGTTCAACGCGGAGAAGCCTGCTCAGTACAAATAAATCATCTTGGGTAAAATAGTGGCTAAAGCGCAATAGATGATCCGATTTTGAGGCGCTATTAGCATTGTGATTGACCGAATGAAGCTTATTTTTACTCTCAAGAATGAGTGAATCGGTAAGGGTGTCTTCAAGCATATGGGTCCAGTGTGGTTGTGAAAACGAATCCGCACTCGTAAAGAAATCTTCACTATACGAGCGCACGTTGACGATGAGTACAGTATGCAGCATGAGGCGAAAGACTGGAGCAAGAAGCCACTGAATTGAATGATGATTCAAAGCGCGCAAACGGTCGTTGACATCGTCAAGCGTTATGTTTCCAAGCGCATAGTACAGAGAAAAATATCGCAGAAAAAGCTGTAGCGGTGGTTGATAGAGTTCATGATTGA
>DCKN01000060.1 GCA_002320385.1 Proteobacteria bacterium UBA1673 | reverse complement strand
ACAACATGCACTCTTTAAGGCACATAGCTAGGGCTGGGCTGCTATTATTAATCATGATAACAGGGATTTGTTCTTATACGCGTTGTTTGGGATTCGATACAGGACGCTCCCATAACAATGTTGTCAAGAATGTGAAGTGCGAGTATCGCAAAGTCTGGAACACAGATGCAATCAGTCGTCGCATGCTAGGATGCCTATGACGCAGAGAAACATATCATTGATAACAAATTTTCCTGCATCCGGTTGGTGATACCCACGCGGTAATTATATTATGTTGATTAACCAGCACCATTACTTCCAAGGCGTCATTTTTTCACCTTGTGTTTGGATGTTGCGTGTGTATGAGTTGGGACTAAGAGCTTGAGTGTCCTGTTAAGCAGGTACAGGTTACAAAGATGATTTTCCATATTCATTGATCGTCTTAAGCGCAAGGTGATTGCCCGAGTAACATGCTGCGTGGAAAAGAGTTTGGTCGTTTCTCCATAGGCTTTGTCGTAAGCCAACATTTTCTTTTACGATATCATTTGATGGTAGGAGGCTTATGTTCTCATCCAGTCGTTTTTTCTGAAAGAGCGTGTGCGTTTCAAGTAGGCATTGATCTTCTTCGCAGGATTCTCGCGTGTATAGCTTAGGGACGGCACCATGTTGTAGTAAAAAATTGATTACAGAGGGAGGGGCGCACTCGATAACCATAAGATGAAGGCTGTAGTTTAGCAAAGACTGTTTGCTAGATGCGATGCTAAGATGATTGTCGTAAACACTTTCAAGTATAATATCTGCAACATCGAACTTTTGTGCTTGGAGTGCTAGGCGTAGATATTCAGTACGCTCTGCAAGGGGTAGTGAATCTTGTCTAAGAAGTATCATATCGGTTACAAACGCTTGGTTTCCTAGTATCACACCCCAGGTTGCCAGGTCACGTAATATATTTTGTTCATCGTGGTTTTTGCTACAGAGATGAGAGAAATCTGTGCTAACCCAAGAAATGTCATCGTTTTGTATGATAGAAAGGAGTTTCTCTTGGGGTAATGTAGAGTTATTATTCAGGGCAATAAGACCTGCTATTTCTTGGGAATACCCATTTGCAAGGTTGGCACCATGTAGTAGTAGAAGCTTCACTATTTCCCTATGGCCTCGCTCTGCGCTATATATCAGCGCGGTCTTGCCAGTATTATCAGCATGATTGAGTGCTAGCGGGATATCAGCGTTGGCATTTCGCAAGGCCTGGATGAGTAGTTGTACAATTTCTGTATGACCATACCATGTGGCACACGACAGCGGTGTCACACCACCATTATTTGCGTGATTGAGCTGGGTAACAGCGCTGGGGTTTTGCAAGGCTTGGAGGAGTAGTTGTACGATTTCTGTATGACCATAGAATGAGGCAGCTGTCAGTGCGGTCGATCCAGTATGATCTGTGTGACTAAGGACAAGCGGGATATCCGCGTTGGCATTTTGCAGGGCTTGGATGAGTAGTTGTACAATTTCTGTATGGCCACCGCATGAGGCACAGATCAGCGCAGTGTTGTCGTTATTTCCCACGCAGTTAATAAGAGCAAGTATATCAGTTTGAGATAATACGGTGCATATGGTTTTAACCATTTTGGTGTTTCCCTCATGTGCGTAATACATAAGCAGCGTTTGTCCATTATATCGATAATTTACGAAAAAGAGGAACGCACTGTAGTAACATTCACGAAGCTTTACTTTTAAAAATTGAAACATATTTATTTTTATCATTTTACCTATGTTATAGTATATCATTTTATAATGGAAAGTCAAACATTTTGGAGAATCACGGATTGACGACAATAAATGAACTATATTTTCCCACAGAGTCGTGTTTATAAACCAGTCCTCGGAGTCGCTACAAAGTTAGAAAACCTTAAGGAAGCCTGATAAAATACACCTGACGATGGCAAAATCGCACCGAACTAACTCAAAAGAAACCTGAGCGATTAGTAGAAAGTCTATGTAATGTATGCAATATTCATTTTTCAAACAACGATAACGGGTTTTCGTTGAAGTGCGATAATAAAAAAATAATAGCAGTAATATGCTAAAAAATAGATCACCATCTGAATACGCTCTAAGCTCAACTGAAAAAAGATGAATAAAAGGATATCAATGCAAACCCTGATAAAAGAACTGTTTAAATAAGGGAGCTTATGATGGTACAGAACAAAAAATCAGCATCAACTCGAACAATAGAAAATATCGGTAGTGGAGGACAATCAGGTGTACTTTCACATTAAATCAAGTTATGGGTATGTGATCAATAACAACAATTTGGCCAGAAAGACTATTCACAACTGCGGCATCAATAGTCCATCAATGATATTGAATTATATCGCAATAGTCAATCTTCTGGATCGATTATAGAAAGTAGGCGTGGGTTGTTTCTTTAACAATAGTCTATTCGATCAGCTTGTAATTAAACCTTGCAATCCGCATGCATGGGTTGTTTAGCAGAGTAATCAGATCTCATAAAATCCTTATATTTCTAGTTTGCCGACTTCTGATGCAATAAGATGTAGTAGAGCGTAGAAAACGATCATGAGCATACGGCCATATGATATGGCTTATGTGGGTATAGACACAAGAAAATTTACGACTCTTTAAGGCAGGTTATAGAGTACGCATAAAACAGTTAGACTAGTTCTTTGTATAGCCCGTACGCTGATCTACAAAGTTTGAGTGCCAGCCGCGTGGGCGCTGAGATAAGAGAGCGCCTATTGGGTATGCCTCTTTTGCGCGCGCGACATCATCCTTTGAATAGCCTTTAACGTGTCTCTTAGGGGTGTCTTTATGACGCCAAGTTTGGTCAGCCTGTAAGGGTAGAGGACAGATTTTACGGGGAGCTTTCGCTATGGAAAGCCATATTCGGGCAATGTCTTGCCAGCTTAGCCAGCTGGCTAAAGGGTTGGCTGCTTGCACTGTCCATTGACCTAATGGAGCAAGTGCTTCTGAGAGAATTGCTTCTGCATTGGTTAGGTTTTGGTATTTTACAAATCCTGGTAGAATCAAATGCTTCAATATGGGTAAGCTAAACAAGTTTGATAGGGATAGCTTAGTGATAATCGGATGGATGCTGAGATAGTCTCTTGCTTGTGGTAGCTGCACATACCCTTGATCCGCCAAGAAAAGGGCTGTGATCTCATGGATGTTGGTTTGGCTGTCGATTTTTTTAGACGCTACAAACACTTGTAATTGTGTCCTTGTGATGATTTTGGTGCGCGCTGCATCAATGCCTTTGTCTTGCCAATACGCAACATCATGGTTTTCTAGTGACTGAGGTATGAAGAT
>DCKN01000023.1 GCA_002320385.1 Proteobacteria bacterium UBA1673 | reverse complement strand
AGGGTTCGAATCCCTGTCTCTCCGTAGTCATATCACGAACAGGATGCTTTTATGAAGACTCACATTGGGAAAAAAACAACGGTCATGGTTGTTGACGACCATGAAATCGTTCGCTCAGGGATAATCAGTTTGCTTGATGCGATAGAAGACATCAAAATTGTCGCAGAAGCGTCATCCGGCGAGACTGCGGTGAAGCTTGCGCAAGAATTCAACCCAGACGTCGTGCTGATGGACGTTCGTATGCCGGGAATTGGTGGGCTGCAAGCAACCATTAATATCGTTCGATTTTGTCCCAACACCAAGGTTGTTGCATTGACAGTATGCAACGATGATTTGTTTCCAACCAAACTTTTACAGGCTGGCGCACATGGTTACTTAACCAAGAACACCAGTAGGGATGAAATAAAATCGGCAATAGCCACCGTGATGCAAAATAAGCGCTACATCAGTCCAGAAATCGCCAGCAAGATTGCTTTAAGGCATCTCTCAGAAGAAGGTGACGTGCCCTTCGATGCGCTATCCGAGCGAGAACTACAAGTCACCATGATGATAACCAAAGGCCATAAAGTGCAACAAATTTCTGATGTGTTGTTTTTAAGTCCAAAAACAGTCAATAGTTATCGCTACCGTATTTTTGAGAAACTTAATGTCAGTAACGACGTTGAGTTGACACGATTAGCGATTAAGCATGGCCTCGTTGAAGACATCGAAATCAAAGGTGCTGAATCTGACTAGTGACGCATCGCTTGAGCCTTAGTCAAAGATCAATATAACCGAGCCATAGCATGGATAATGCTGAGTATACACCTGAATCAATCAAGAAAATTCCAGACCTATCTGGTGTTTACTTTTACCATGATCACAATGGTCAAGTGATTTACGTTGGTAAAGCCAAATCATTAAAGTCCAGAGTCGCACAGTACTTCCACAATAAGACGACTAATCGGCGATTGTTACAGCTGATTAGCCTGATTACGACAATCAAAATCATCATCACAAAGAATGAAACAGATGCGTTGATTCTTGAAGATAAGATGATCAAAAAATACAAACCAAAATTCAATATTTTACTTAAGGATGATAAAACATACCCATACCTTTGTCTAACCGATCATCCTTATCCACGCCTGGTGATTACCCGCAATCGTAAACAAAAAAATTGTCGTTATTTTGGTCCTTATACCAATGGTCGCTACGTACGACGTGTACTTGATATGATGCAAAAACTATTTAAATTACGGACCTGTGCTAATAGTTATTTCAACAATCGATCTCGACCATGCTTGCTTTATCAAATTCAACGATGCAGTGGCCCTTGTGTCAAAAAAATAACGACTGACGATTATGCCGATACCGTGAAGTCTGCCATTGACTTACTCTCAGGTCGTGGCCAAACAGTGGTGGATCATTTTGTTCAACTGATGCACCATCACAGTGAAGCAATGTATTATGAAAAAGCTGCTGAATATAGAGATTTAATTCAAACAATTCAGGGCTTTCTCAATGAAAGTGCGCCGGCTCAAAGTGAGCATAGTTTAGACATAATATGCTATGCCACGCTACCAGATGGGTTCCTCATTCAGGTCACCATTTACAAAAAATCATTGGTTGAGAGTCAGCGCGATTATTTTTTCCCAGATGCAAACGGGTTTAGTAATGACCTCATAACACAATTTTTATATCAATATTACAGAGAACAAAAACAAGCGCGTCCGTTACCACGTGTTATTATTTTAGATGCATTGGATAATGCGCATGATCAATGTTGGGATGTCACGCTCAAGCAGCTAGAAATACATGCACGACTGAAATTGAAACCAACAACAGCCAGCGAACGTTCTTTTTTACAAGACGCGCAAACGAATCTACAGGTGGCCATTGAGCGCTACAGCAGTCAGGCAAAATACTATTTGCCAGCGTTTGAACAACTTGCAACCGCTTTTCAAGACAGTGATTGGACCACCATCGACTGTGTTGATATCAGCCATATCCAAGGGAAACACACAACAGCAGCGTGTGTACGCTTTAGCGTAAGCGGTCCAGAAAAATCTTCTTACCGAAGCTATAATCTAGACACTGGGAATGATGATTATGCCTCGATGCGCGCATTCATTCAGAAACGTTTTGCAAAGAAATCCAGTCTTGCCATGCCCAATTTACTGCTCATCGATGGTGGTCGTGGGCAACTATCATCCGTCGTACAATCTTTGCAATCGATTGATATGCCGCCCATTCATTTATTGGCAATTTGTAAAGCACCTGGTCGGCGCTCAGGCGAGGAGAAGTATTATGCCTTATCATTGGATCATGGGGTTAAAACAATGCATTTCAACGATGAAGTATCCAGGATGTTGGAGAATATACGAGATCATGCACACCGATTTGCCATCACAAGGCAGCGTAAAAAGCACATGAAATCGTCGCTTGAGTCAAGTTTTGCATCAATTCCAGGACTAGGTCCCAAGCGCATCAAACAACTGATGCACTATTTTGGCGGTTTAGATGCTATTAGAAAAGCAAGTGTCAAGCAATTGCATCAAGTGCCGGGAATATCACACGAGCTCGCCGAGAGAATTCATCGCTTAGTACATAAAAACTAACGAATCGATTCAAAAAAACATCTTTGATTAGTCATCAGTAATATTGCAGAAAAAAAACACGTCCTAGCATAAGAGCTTGACAGCTCATCTGGGCAATAACGTTCAGAGTAGATAACGGATGCTCGCCACAAATGCCATCCACGAGATACAGCCATACACAACAATAAGTATAGGGCCTAGAGTTGATCAGGACCAGCTGGAATAATTCGATAAGGGTTGATGTGTTGGTGACTATAAAAATAATGCCGTTTGATTTGTTCAATGTCGGTGGTTTGTTTAATCGCGTCCAGATCACGTAAACGACACAAATAGCTATATAAGTTAGGAAAATCAATAATACGTCGGCGATTGCATTTAAAATGTATGTGGTAAACAGGGTCGAAACGAAGTAGGGTGGGTACCAAACGAACATCAGCTTCAGTCAGCTGATTACCAACCAGCCAATCATGATTGCCAAAGTGATCATTCAAGCGTTCTAAAGCAGAAAATAAGCGTGATACAGCTTGATCGTAAGCTGTCTGCGTGGTTGCAAATCCGCAAGCATAAACCCCATTATTAACATGTGTGTAAACGTAGTCATTCCACGCATCGATGTCCTCACGATACATTTCAGGGTAGTAATCTTCAGTACGATCAGTAAGATGGTTAAATGCGCGGTTAAAGAGTCGAATGATATCCGAAGACTCATTATTGACAATGGTTTTAAGCTGTTTATCCCATAGCACAGGAACAGTCACCCGGCAACTGAGTCGTGAGTTAGCACGTAGATAAAGTTCGTACAAAAAGCGAAGCTGGTAAAGCTGATCACCTGTACAGCCAGGCTTATCAGTCGCAAAAGTCCAGCCATTTTCAAGCATATCTGGATCAACAATGCTCACGCCAATATGTGGCGATAGGCCTTTTAATATGCGCATGATAAGCGTACGATGCGCCCATGGACATGCGAGGCTAACATATAAGTGGTAACGTTGGCTCTCGGGTAAAAACTGACTATCTTCAGAGATATCACCGCGAAACAACGTGGCTTTGCGTACAAAGTCACCACGATCGGTTGTTGGAAATTGGCCATCTTTGTGCCATAAGCCATCTTGTAGGTAGCCCATACTACGACCTTGCACTCGCGGCTTGTTGCTTTTTGTGAAGCCTGGATAAGTAGGTCAAGCCAACAATGCCTGACAACAATGAAGCAGCGAGAACACTTTTTTTAACAATGTTTAATATCGCCAGTTGGGATCGATGATAAAATGCGAGTTTGCCAATAAATAAACTCATTGTAAAACCGATGCCACACAAAAAACTCATGCCAGTAATATGATGCCAATTGGTTTTCTCGGGAAGTCGGCATAGACGAAGCAGGGTGCCTATTCGACAAAAAAGTAGGATGCCTAGCGGTTTTCCAACAACCAAACCCAAAATAATACCAACGCCAACGGGGTGAAAGACAGAATTATTCGAAACAATACTCGTTCCAGCATTAAAAAAAGCAAAAATAGGTAAAATAATTACGTTCACATAAGGCGCAATATGATGTGCAAGCCGAAAAAGATTGTTTTTTTCATCGAAGGTACGCCGGCCCGATGCTGTGGTTGATAGCGGAATTGACACAGCAGTAATGACTGCGCCAACAGTGGTGTGAATGCCTGTGACAAATAAGCCAAACCATAAAGCAATACCTGAAACACAGTAAGCACCTAGGCGAAGATGATTTCTTCTGTTCAGCGACAACAAATATGCACAAACTAAGAAACTGATCATGAGGCCCATCAGATTGAGTTTGTGGCTGTAAAAAAGAGCAATGATCAAAATAGCGCCTAGGTCATCGAAGATCGCTAATGCAAGAAGAAAGGACTTTAAACTCTTAGGAATCCGATTTTTGACCAATGACAAGACACCGATTGCAAATGCAATATCAGTAGCAGTTGGAATTGCCCAGCCTCGGACGTAGCCTCCTTCAAGTTGGTTAAGTGATAAGTAGATGAGCGCAGGAGCCAACATGCCGCCAAGTGCGCCAAGTAAAGGCATCATAAATATCTTTCTATCACTGAGGTCACCGTTATAAAGGCTATACTTGAGTTCAAGTCCGATATGAAAGAAAAACAAACACATGAGGAATTCGTTTACAAAAAACCGAAGACCAATATCGTGATGAAACAGGGTAATCCCAGAGGTATAGTGAACCAACGCTTGATAGTTGCTACGGGTTGCTGGGATATTGGCTAAAACTAAAGCGATGAGGGTGGTCACCATTAACAACAGTCCAGGCATGATATCGGCATGGTGAGAATTGGTATCAGCTGACATGGTAAAGATTCAGTGCATTAACAACTCAATTTATGATGCATCAATCGATCAATAATGTCTAGCTCTGTGTAGAAGGATTAATAGTTTAATGGTAAGGTAAAGTTATGTATCAACTCAAATTACAATCATGAATCCAGTCACGCTTACTTATCTCATTCTATTTATAACATCTGCCCTGGCCACAATGAGCTATCGTATTCCTAAGATGCAGTCCAATGTGTTCATTCTGTTATCCTCATGGGGGTTGTTTATTGGCTTACATATTTGGAGCGCAATCTTTGGTTACCAGGAGTGGCTTTTTTCGAGTTATGCGCTATTCAAAAACGTTGACTTCTACAGCATCGTCGTCGACGGTATGTTGTGTTACTTACTATTTGCAGGATGTTTACACGTCGATATTTCAAGTTTTATCCATAAAATGAAGATTATTCTAACGCTTGCTATTGTCACCACAATCTGCTCATTTATATTCACCGCTGCGTTAGTCTACGCAGTTTTTATGTATTTAGGCGTCGACTTGCCTTGGTTAACACCGTTTATTTATGCTGCTGTGATTGCGCCTACCGACCCAGTTGCAGTCCTAGCGTTACTGAAGAACCTTGATTTATCCAAAGAGCTCTATGCCAAAGTCGCCTCAGAATCACTACTAAATGATGGTGTTGGTGTCGTTCTATTTCTGACTGTCTTGAAGTTTGCTGATTCACCGCAACTGGATATGAGTGCCGGTCTACAGGCTTTAGAGTTTTTTGCGAGAGAAGGCCTCGGAGGGCTTGCGCTGGGTGCAGGGCTTGCTTATCTGCTACTATCGATGCCACTAAAAAGCATTAGACAAGAAGAAAGAGTCTCTAATCAACTTGTCTTTCTATTGATGACACTATTGAATCTTGGCTTTTTATGTGCAAAATTGTTACACGTTTCCCCACCACTGGTAGCTGTTGGTTCAGGGCTATGGACAAGTTACATACTACAAGACCTCAATGAGCAACAACGATCAGTTGTTCATGTATTCTGGGATACAGTTGACGAAATCATGAATTACGTATTGTTCTTTATTGTTGGGTTTCAATCGATGTTCATCAATATCTCTTCGATTTATGTCAGATTGATGTTTTGGGCAGTCATTGTTAATTTTATCGTGAGAGTCTTAGCGGTTTGCATACCCTTATTGGCAATTCGTGTTGG
>DCKN01000048.1 GCA_002320385.1 Proteobacteria bacterium UBA1673 | reverse complement strand
TCTGTCCGCGCCTGCTCACGCTGCGCCAAATAAGTGGCGATCGCCTCCGGCGTCAAGGTCTGATCCTGTCGACTCTGAAACCATTGCTCTGGATCTTGCTGCCCCACACCCAAATAGGCATGCACGGCACATAAGGCACGCTGATCTGCCGCATCCAAAGCTTCTTTCTGCGCCATTGCTTTGCACATGGCTTGCCAATGCGTAATGGCAAGCGGGGTATTGAGATCATCCAATAGTGCAGCACGTACGGCTTCCGGCACATCTTGCCAACCATAATCTAGGGTATCACGCTGCGGTATCTGCGCCAGTAAACGATACGCCCTGTCCAATAATTGCTTCGCAGTCTGGGCGTTTTCGTCCTGCTGCCACAATAACGGCTGCCGGTAATGCGTCTGCAGCAAGGCCAAGCGTATCACCTCGCCTTGATAATCACTCAGTAAATCTTTGACTAATAGAATATTACCCAGTGATTTAGACATTTTCTCATCGTCCACTTTGACCATACCGTTGTGAACCCAATAGTTCACATAGCTGCTATCACCACGGTAACAACAGCCTTGCGCTTGCTCATTTTCATGATGTGGAAACAATAAATCACCCCCACCGCCATGGATATCAATGGGCAAACCCAAATGTTTATTGATCATAGCACTGCACTCAATATGCCAACCCGGACGACCACGCCCCCAAGGACTATCCCAACCTGGCTCATGCGTAGCAGATGGTTTCCACAAGACAAAATCTTCTGCATGCCGTTTATAATCTTCCACCGCCACACGGGCACCAGCCTGACGCGCAGATTGATCACGACCTGAGACCAAACCATAATCAGCAAAACTCGGCACTGAAAAAAGAACATGACCATCCGCCTCATAGGCATGCGCTTTGGCAATCAAAGTTGTGATCATTTCAATCATTTCCGGCATATGCGCCGTGGCACGCGGCTCGACATCCGGAGGCAAACAACCTAAGGCATGCAAGTCATGATGGTAACACGCAGTGTAGCGCTCAGTGATCTCCGCAATAGCCACACCCTCTTCTGCTGCCTTGGCATTAATTTTATCGTCCACATCGGTAATATTGCGCACATAAGTGACTTTTGGATACAGCGCACGCAACACCCGCGCTAAACAATCAAAGACCACAGCTGGCCTGGCATTGCCAATGTGCGGCGTGCTGTAAACCGTCGGCCCACAAACATACATACTGACCGCATCATCTGAAATAGGAACAAAACGCTTTTTTTGCTTGGCTGCGCGTTGGTATAAATATAATGCCATGATCTTATGCTCAATTTATCTGAGTGAATTATACTCTGGATTAGCAATTTAGGTCAATCATCTACGCGCATCCGCACAAATTAATCCATGGGGCATCCATCGATGCGCCAAGAGTCAGCTTTGACGATAACAAACAACCATGCTAATCTGATAAAATAAATTTTATGAGTAGCATCCATGCAAAAAGTACCAAAAACAAGCACTGAAAACGATCATATTTTAAAAATATTTGCTAAAAAAGGTGTGTCATGCATCCCTGCAAACGTGATTGAAAGTTCTGTCGGCGGTTTCGGAATTAAGGCTTCCAGTGACCACGGCCAAACAATCGACCCCAATAAGCTTTATCTCATTGGATGGTATTGGGGCTGCGACGCACCCTATTTACTGACGCCATACCAACACAGTCGCTTATACCAAATCGGGGAAACAAGAATCATTTCCAACGACCACAATATCTGCGTCGGAGACCAAGGGTACCATTTTGCCAGTCTGGCCAACGAGCGCATCCTGTGCCCAAATGCTTGGTTTGATGAAGTGTCCCTGACAGAAGGCGCAATCGCAGTCTTAGTCACATACGGAAAAACAATACTCAGTCAAGACGAAATTTTTCCATTTTATGGATCAGATCGTGAAGATAAATGTTTTGACCTGTGTCACACAGCCGACCAAATCCAAGATCAAGAAATTGAGGATCTAGTCGAAAATATACGCACTGTAAACACCGAAGAAATGTTAGAAACACTGAGAACCAGCACGAATGAAAATACCATTACCCTAACAAGCACTTCTCTGTACAAGGACCTCGAAGCGTCTATCAAACATAGAAAATACCATATGATTTACACAGCCCTCACCACTAGTCCATTAATTAAACTCTATATCCAAAGAAGGATCAAAAAGGCCAACCAATCTGACAAGCAACTTCAGTCGCATTATCATAGCATCATCCGTATGCAAAAAGATCAAACGACGGAGCCTTACCATTCACAAATTCAGCTACTAACGCAGATGCTGACCAATGAAGCAATGCAAAGCGCTTTAGATGCCAAAGACTGGAAAACAATCACCGACGCATCCATCCTAAAAGATTGCATCACTTGCCCCGATGGATTCAACTATGCTCTGGCTAAAGACAAAGCAATCCTTCATAAATGCCATATCATCGAAACTATTTTATTTATAGCGTGTTTTGAGCGGACTTGTATTCAAAACAAAAAGAATTACTCGCAAACATTTACTCGAGAATTTCTAGATCATTTAACACAGTTAATCGATGATACAGCCCCAACATTTTCTGGCAGAGACTACGCTGATATCTTCACAAACGATCTTACGCGCGTATATCGATTTTTAGTTGATAAAATTATGC
Organism: Proteobacteria bacterium UBA1673; assembly: GCA_002320385.1. Taxonomy (GTDB): domain Bacteria; phylum Pseudomonadota; class Gammaproteobacteria; order Comchoanobacterales; family Comchoanobacteraceae; genus UBA7916. The sequence continues at coordinate 7,342 of DCKN01000048.1, read as the reverse complement.
AATATACCAATCTTGACAACCACCATGTTAGCTTGTTAATACGCGAAGGTAGGCGAGATTTATCAAATCGCTTTAGTCAAACTACAAGAGACAAAATTAATGACTTACGTCGAATCTTTTCAGAAAAAGAGCCACAGCCGGCAGAATGTCATCGTGGCTACATACATCAACTAATTGATCAAATCATTCTCGTAAACAGGCGTATCTATAATCAATCGTCAGAACAGACGCTTATCACTGAAAGAATAGCATCTCAAAATGAGTTTAGAGTTAAATGGAATCACAAAAAGGCAAAAATGACCCTGGATCAACAGATGGGAAATGCGCTTATTCCACCTGAACCATCCAATGTATTAATGGCTAATTCAGTATTTCAAGAACCGGCCACCGTAGCAGCAGAAGAAAAAAAATTCCCACGATTTATCCCGGAACTGCCCGCAGACTTACAAGTATACACATACAGTTTCTTTTACAGCCTCCAAGCCGACATATCAATGCAATGTCCTCCACTGGCTGAATGGTCTTTTGATGAAAGCCGAGACGCTTTGCATGTCTGTTTTGACTCGACAAGAGTACCGAAGTTTCATGGATTTTACTTAAATCAAGTATGCACGGTGCATGATCTCACCACATCGTCAGTGCTCAATGAGCAAAGCGCCAAAGTGATCGCCCTTGCCACAAGCGGACAACCTCTGATTACAGTTAAATTTGACAATGGTAACGTACTAAAACTAAAATCCAGCAACCTAAAACCGCTTAGTATCGAGCAAGCAATCACGCTGCATCAAGCGCAAACCAAAACCCCTGGACCACTACTATCCTGTTCATTGATGGAGGATGGGCGCTTTGCCATTCAAATAGATGACATCGCTAAGTACGCTGCACTGGATTGCTATGCCGAAAACACAGTCACATCTGAATTCAGCACACCTAAATAACAAGAGAACATGTCACAACGACAGGACGAACAAAACCATGCACGCTTAATAGATACATACACCATCCCTAAAAAATGAACACTCAACTAGAATTATTTTGGATATAATTGAATCAAATGCAACAGCTGCTTGATGCCCCATCGGCCAAGATAGCTGATTAACACAATCACAACAACACTGGCAAGATACATCCCAAGCATCCAGAGTATCTGTTTGAACCAAGGTTGATGTTTACCAGACATTTGATTCATCACAAAGCCCCTTTTGTATACGTTTACGTTAGATTCTCCAAACCTTACCGAGCAGTTTTTGATGTAACCATCAATAATGCACTGGTTTGGTGACTTTACCGCGAAACACGTAATAAGAATTCGCAGTAAAAAACAACAACACCGGCATAGAAATACAAGCACCAACAAACATAAATTGTAATGCATGCTGAGGCGATGCGGCTTGGTGAATAGTCATGGAATGTGGCACAATATATGGATAAATACTAATCACAATGCCCACCGCACCACACAAGAAAATACCAATTGCACTCAACATTGGTAAAAACTCTTTACGGTAATGTAAACTTGCATAATTGACACAAAACAATATGCCAGTAACCAGAGGTAAAACTGCTAAATAGATAATTTTCTCAAGACGTAGCCATCGATCAAAATGCACCTCGCCAAGAAAAGGCGTCCAAATACTAAAGGCAAGCATGAAAGCAGCAACAGCAATACAGGCATATTTACCATACAAGAAGGCTTTTTTTTGCAATGGACCGGTTGTTTTGATGACCAACCAACAACAGGCCAATAAAACATAACCGCACATGGTACCTAATCCCGTCATAAAACTGAATGCCGTCAACCATTGATAATGCGGCACAGAGGCATAACTCGGCGCCACAGGACCAAATCCTTGTACGTAAGTACCAAGAATGACCCCCTGGCTAAAAGCAGCCAAAGATGACCCCAGACAAAAAGAAATGTCCCAAAGATACATAGAACGCGTGGCTTTCATGCGAAACTCAAATGCAACGCCACGAAACACAAGTGCAATCAGCATCATAATCATAGGGAAATAGATTACCGGCATGGTTGATGCAAAAGCCTTTGGGAAAGCACCATACATGCACGCCCCACCAAATACCAGCCAGGTCTGATTACCATCCCACACTGGGATCACCGTGGACAGCATCAACGAGCGGTGATGCTTGGTCGGAAAAAAAGGAAACAAAATACCGATACCCAAGTCAAATCCATCAAGAATCACATACATGATTACTGCAAACCCGATGATTCCAATCCATGCTAAAGCTAAATCTATGGCCATACCTATTTCACCTACCTAGTCAACGTTTGGTTTACGTTTATTGGACTTTCCCTTGTTAGTATCCAACGGATCATCCTCTTTAAACGTACTCATGTAGTTGAATGCCAAGGCATCATGCTCAACAATATCCATATCTCGATCAGGACCCTTGTGGATCACTTTAAGCAGATATTTCGTGAAAAAATAACCAAAGATAAGACCATAAACAATAATTAAGCAAATCAATGATGTCATAACCTGACTGACCGACACTTGAGACGCCACGTCGCTTGTTCTCAATAAACCATAGACAGCCCATGGCTGACGGCCAATTTCCGCACTCATCCATCCTGTTTCAATCGCTAGAAGTCCCAGAGGCGACGCTAGCATACAGAGCACCTGATAAATCTTACTAGTCAAATGCCGGTTCATCAGCTTAAGGACTAACCCAAGATAGGCCACGAACAACATACCAAGTCCAGCACCGACCATCAAACGGAATGTCCAAAACACGATAAAAGCATTCGGCCTGTCCTCTTTGGGCACACTTTTCATGCCCACCATTTTTGCATTCCAATCACCGGTATTCAGGTATGACGCAAGCTTGGGAATTTCAAGCACGTAATCATTACTTTCGGTTTTTTGGTTAGGAATTGCAAATAATATCGTTGGCGCTCCACGCTGGGTCTCCCAAATACCCTCCATGGCTGCGATTTTAATTGGTTGATACTCATGAATCACTACGCCAACATGGTGCCCCATCATTAACTGTGTAGGCATTAAAACACAACCTGCAATGATACAGAAATTAGCGCAAATTTTTGCTGTTTTCGTATGTTTATTGAAAAATAAATAGTAACAACTGATACCTAGAATCAAAAAAGTCGCCGTGATATAACAAGAAAGTAACATATGAGTAAAACGCGCGATCGTCGATGGGTTAAAAATAATGTCCCACCAACCATCTGCAACTAAATTACCTGCACCGTCCCACCGATAAGCATGTGGGGTCTGCATCCATGAATTAGCCGAAAGCACCCAGAATGCTGACAGCGTTGTACCAAACGCAACCATACACGTCGATAAATAATGTAGATACGGATGTACCCGGCGCCAACCAAACAGCATAATACCTAAAAACCCGGACTCAATAAAAAACGCCGTCAGTACTTCATAAGTGAATAACGCTCCCAGAATTGAACCGACTTTTTCAGAAAAACCACCCCAATTAGTGCCAAACTGAAATTCCATGACGATGCCTGAGACCACCCCCATACCAAAGGTCAGTGCAAAAATTTTAGTCCAAAACTTACAAATAGAAAGATAAATCTTATCCCTGGTGTAAAGATACAACCCCTCGAATATGACTAGAAAAGTCACCACACCAATACTAATAGACGGGTAAATGATATGCGCAGTCATGGTAAAACCAAACTGAATTCTCGATAAAAGTGTACTGTCCATTACATCCTCCATGTCTTAACAGTGTATCCTGTTTAACATTGGCCTGTACAGAGAACAATAAAATTTACCGATACTTTTACCCAACACAATCAACCAGCCTACGCAATAAGCAAGTGTGAAAAATAAAATTTTATAGGCATCCCAAGGCAACCACAACCTGATTAATCGGTTGTGTAAAAAATGCCCCATACAAAAATAAAAAGATCCAACCATGATCCTCGTTGCCATCGCTCATCAGCATTGTTAAACTATTACTCTTAATATAATCACTGAAAAAAGTATCGGACAAATCAGATGAACACCGCCGTATTTTCCTCTAGGGCAGACTCCCTTTCACTATGGATTATTTTTTTATGGTCATGTGCTTTTCCTAACGACATGTTTACGAAGCAGCGTATAATCAACCCTGAATGTACCAGCCTGCGTCCATATTCTCGATTTACTGATAACGGACAAGACAACATACCCGTGGTTTAACGAACTTTTGCAATGATGAGTGACGACAAATATGGGCAAGATCAAGCAAAGATCATACAACACACCCTAAAAATTATGAAAACGCCTATGGAGCATGTCATTGCTAAGAAACGTCCGTGTGGCTGCGATGGCTCTTTTCCATCCGGGCATATGATGGACATTGGCTGGCCAGCTGCATTTATTTACCATCGATATGGGTGGCAATATGGCCTTCCACTCTATGTAGGAGCCACCGCATATGCCAAGGATAGACACGATGCAAAAGCGCATTATTGGTCTGACTTGATTGGCACCACATTACTGATGCATGGCATTGGTTATCTAACAGTCAACGCCTACCAACCAGAGTCTAATAAAAAACCCTCCGCGCTCGATCGATTCCATTTTTTACTCGCTCATGATTCATTTCTAGTGACCTACAATTTACATCAGGTTGAATAGAGAAACAAACAAAGCTTCTCGACAACCTCACCATAACCATTACGAATCAAATATGCTGATTTACTACGGTTTCATGCTCTGTTGTTGTGTAACTTAATAGCCTGATCGGCTTGTTGAGCAATAAAATTCAGACATGCAGCTAATACTACTAATATTGATTGTCTAGGGTCCAAGCTCGGCTTTCCTTAATCGAAGCACTTGACGAACGCCCTTTATTTGTCCCGTCTTCCAATTAAACTGCCCCTTGGACTGGTAATCACCAATCACGCCGACAAAAGGACCTGTGCCTGATAGTACCATACCAGTTATACTCTCGTCGGCCAAATCTTTCCCTGCCTCCATATGGGTATTGCTGGTTGTTTTGACCACAATCTGATGGCCATTTTTGGTATGAAACACATTATACCCAAAACCCATACCATCGTGATCTCGGTAATCTGTCATAAAGTAGGCATCCTTTGACACTAGGACATCGTCAAATTCGTCACATAGTTGAGTCGATGAAATCGTTTGCTTCGTTGAACCAATACGCATGACATGTAGATCAAATGGCGATAAATTCGCGTCAATCGTTTTTTGTTCGACATAAACTTTTGGATTAGTTGGTGCAACGGTGATCACACAAAAACCCTCTTGATCGCGCGATGGCTTTTCAGCCATGATGTTACATGTACCGAGCACAAACACAATAAAACCGAACACGCCAGTGCATAACCTAGTTACGAATAACATAAACCTTCCACTTTAATAAAGACAATACTATAAACTAACACAATACGCATGTGACTTGTCAAGATAACATTCGCAGTATTGAACAATAACAATCATCCATTTTTTGTCACAATCAAATCACTAACCCCCAGTACTCATATCAGGCAAGACGTGACACGCACATGAGGCCATTGATAAAATGACACAAACACCAAGGAAACACCATGAGCATATCACTAAAAGAAAAAGTCACCGGCAAGATTAAGACTTCCACGCTGGATGGATTACAACACCTTTGGCACATAGGGGGGGACTAACTATAACATTGAAGAATACAATTGCGATTACCAGAAAGCCATGCAGAACACTTCCCCTAGAGTGATCAAATAAGAAAACTTCCAATGATTCGCTATTCAGGCTGTTTAGGCATCTTTAAACGAAGCACCTGTCGCACACTTTTTATCTGCTCTTTCTTCCAATTAACTTGCTCTTTGGATTGGTAATCACCAACAATCCCAACATAAGGCCCCGTACCCGACAACACCATACCGGTAAGACTCTTATCCGCCATGTCCTCACCTGACTCTAGATGAGTATTACTGGTTGTTTTAACCACAATCTGATGGCCATTTTGGGTATGAAACACATTATACCCAAACCCAATACCATCATGATCTCGGTAATCTGTCATAAAGTAGGCATCCTTTGACACCAGGGCATCATTAAATTCTTCGCACAACTCTGTCGAAGAAATTGTTTGTTTCGTTGACCCAATACGCATGACATGCTTGTCAAACGGCGATAAATTCGCGTCAATCGTTTTTTGTTCGACATAAACTTTTGGATTGGTTGGTGCAATGGTGATCACACAAAAACCCTCTTTATCAAGGGTAGGCGCCTCAGCCAAACTGTGCACACTCGAAAAAACCGATAAGAAAACACCACACAGGCGAACTATTTGTTGAGTCGTATACATCACATCCTAAAAATATTAACATTAATAAAACGTTATCAGAAAACAATAACAAGAACAACAAAACTTCATGCGCTGTCGCATAAGGATTACTTAAAAGAAAAATCAGACAACGAACCATTTGTCACCATCGAAGCTTTGTAGATGACACAAACATATGCAGTAAAACTCAGATAAAAAGGCATATACATATCTGTATGTGGACAAAACACTATCATATGTGTAACCTTCAGCAAGAAACAAATAGGTGAAAATTCACAACAATGAGATCCAATCAGCCACTAGTCATCACAGAAGAAACCATCACGGAATCAACCATGAATACACACAAAGCATGCACCGCACTACACGCACCCAACGCACGCACAATTCAAGCTGACGCATTTATGTGGCATCATGATCTCCAATCAGCTTCTTTCCCCGAGGCCTTAAGCATTGGCGAAAACGCCTTCAGCTACGTCTCTGGGCTGAAATCGCTACAATCCATTGACATACCAAAAGTAAAAAATATTTATAAATTCGCCTTTTCTGCAAGTGGACTCCGAGAGGTTCATGCGCCAAGTGCAAAAATCATCGCGCAAAGTGCATTTGCGCTCTGTCACAACTTAACATCTGCAACTTTACCCAAAGCAAAAATAATCGATACAACAGCCTTTTATAACTGCCAAGAATTAGCATCCATCACCATACCTCAGGTAGAAAGTATTGGCAGAGACGCTTTTGCAAACAGCAATATTACTACGGTTAATGCACCCAAAGTAGAAGAGATTGGATACGCCGCCTTTCAATCTTGCAATGCGCTACATACTTTTATAGCATCTGAAGCCACACACATACTAGATAGAGCCTTTTCTAATTGCCAACAATTAAAGCAAGTATACATACCCAATGCCCAAAATATTGGTAGCAACACCTATGATAATTCACCAAATCTTGAAAAAATGATTATTCATCAGGACATAATCGAAGCACACGACCCAGAAATTGATCACGAATGGTGGCTATCAAGAGGTATTGATCCTAAAAAAACAAC
>DCKN01000078.1 GCA_002320385.1 Proteobacteria bacterium UBA1673 | reverse complement strand
GCACTCCGAGCAGCATAAGACTTAACAGTAGATACACCATAAATCGCAGCATCAGGTAACCTTGGCGTCACATAAAACCATCCTGTAAATGCAACATAACTGGAGATACCTTCGAGTGGCACAACATATTGCTGCACCCGATGTAGACCAAAGGCAACGACAGCACGAGAACATTGCTTAGCCTCACTTATTACAGCTGGCGGCAATTGAACGGATGATAAGCCTGAGGATAACCGTCTAGCCACGCTTGAGGCAGAACCAACAGCCTCTTGAACAGTTGAGAGTATATTCTGCGGATTAACCCCCAAGTGCGAACTCACCGTCAAGGTAGCAGTATTCACTACCATAGCCTTGGCTGAAGAGACCATTGAAGCATAGCCACGATAAAGTTTACTACCGCGCCAAATAAATCGATTGATATTTTCGTCAACCGCAGATAGAACACGAGATTTACTCATGAGCGTGTAGTAAAGATAAGACATAAAGTTAACAACATCACCCGATGGACCTATTGTAAACCCATCCTGGGATAATCGTTGTCTATGAGACGCCTCAAAGTCGATAATATACTGATAAACCGATTTACCAGGATACTCATCTTCAATATTAGGCTCAAGTAGATAAGACGACATCAGCGATCGCCAGTCCTCAGCAGATAAAGCGTTGATAATCGAATTGATACCATTCAGATCCTGAGATATATCATGACCCTCGCAAATTTTAACCAAAATTCTTTTTAGTTTCAAAATAGAGGCTTCTTGTTCAACTGGAACTGATGTGGTAGACACGTTATTGTGAGGTGCTGCATGCATATGAATGGACTCCATCATTATTATCAGATGTTATAATACAACAAAAAGCATAGAATTTCAATACCATAACCGGATATTTACAATACAAACACGATCAAAACCCAAAATGATCAACACGCACGTTGATTCTCTCAAGATCAACAGTGCAGATGAGCCACACAATATAAATCCACAGATGATCGCTACAAAGCATCGACTCAACCTAAACGACGAGACGACATATAACCTGCACAAAAAGCCGTAACAAATTCCAATCGATTCATAACCGTCAACGCCAAGACACATAGCGCAATACGTGCGGATCATTGCAAACATATTGCACGATTGATGTCGGTGTTATCTGGACGATAATATGATTAAGCGCAACCTAAAATGGACGCAAGCTCATCACCAACCGCTTCGATTGATCGATTTGCATCCAGCGTTACTAGGGATTTAATCGCTCCACGACCTTGACTGATATTTTCCCGTACGACATCCAAAATAGGCATGGTTTTTTCATGATAAGTCGCCAATCGCTTGGACACCACATCAATTCTATCATCAGGACGGTGGACTAACGGCTCGCCAGTCACATCATCATGGCCTGGAACCTTCGGCGGGGCATAGGTCTCATGGTACACCCGGCCCGATGCCAAGTGCACCCGACGACCACAAATTCTTTGTGCAACAACATGATCAGAAACATCGAAATAAAAGAGATAGTCATACTGCTGTGAAGCACTATTCACAAAGTCTAGCTGTGCTAGAGAACGAGGAAATCCGTCTAAAACCACATCCTGAGACGCACGCTCACAGCGCAAGATTTCTTTAGACAAAACCTGCCAAACCAGTGCATCCGAGACCAGACGCCCAGCGTCCATATCGGTTTGAATCTGCTTAGCAAGATCATCACCAGACTGTAGCGTTTGTCGCAACAAGCTACTTGCAGTCAGCTGTTGATAACCATATTGATTTGCCAATTTTTCACCTTGAGTCCCCTTTCCAGAACCAGGCGCACCCAGAAAAATAATCTTCATTGTTTACGTTATTCCTAATGTGTCACTGTACCAGCGAGATAGCTTACACCAATCAGAATAATTCCGCAAAAAAATGTCGTCGAAACTGTAGAAAAACGGGTAGCATGAGGATTTTCACGATATCTAAAATACTGGAACAAGCTAGCAAGCAAGACCATAAAGCCACAAACAACAGCAAAGTTTTGCATCAGCAATGTTAAATCAGAAGTTAACGACATCAAAGCATTGACAGTATCACCCTTAAAGTTTAGCGCCTCTTTGGTCGATACATTGCTTACGGCATGCGAAAACATGATATCTGGCGTAGTCACAGTGTGAATTTCTTTTGTCGCCTGCAATCGCATAGGCAACATCGATATAGCGAGCAAGCTGACAGCATAAAAAACATTGGCGTAAGTTTTAATCATGATTAACCCTGTGTTAAAAATTATGATTCATTGTAACATAAATTATTGAGTTTAGCAATAATTTGACTAAAAATAGTTGCATTCAAGCCTCCACATCAGTACCATCAGCATCGGGCTCTGGCGGCTTTATCCTCAACCGGTGAATCTGATTGTTGCGAAGCTGCAATACCTCAATTCGGTAGCCATTAACCACAAGCGACAAACGCCCCTCTGGAATGCATTCGAGATGTTCAAGCACTAAACCGCCAATCGTTGTTGCACCATCTTCCGGCAAAGACCAGTGTAAAATTTTATTGATATCACGCACAGCCATCGACCCATCGAACCAATACTCTTGATAGCCAGATCTTGACACTGGCCCAAATGACCGACTTAAGCCCTTCGCAAATTCCCCGACAACCTCATCAATAATATCTTCGCGCTCAACAATACCAGCCAAATCACCATACTCATCAACAATTGCAACCATTGATTCACCCTCGACCTTGAACTTTTGCAACTGTATCTCAAGAGACATACTTTCTGGCACATAGCGTATTTTGCGCATCTTTTGTAGCAGTATGTCCTTACTCAGCTTATTATCAAGCAAACAACGCATAATAGTGCGTATATCGATGTAACCCTTAATTTGATCAATGGTATCATCATAAATGAGCAAACGCTCTCGCTCTGTCAACTTTAGCATTTTGATGATTTCCTGCCATGAGAGACTGAGATCAATGCCCTCAATTGCACCACGTGGCAACATAACGTCTGTCACATACATGTCATCAAGGTCAAGAATACCCTCCAACATCTGCTCAACCTCGCCATCTTGTGCAGAGACGCGGCGCTGCTTGATCAAGTTACCGAGCTCATCGCGCGATAAATTCTCACCCCCACCTTGAGAAAAACGGATACCCAAGATCCACATCAAGCCAGTGGTGACAGCATCGACAACAATCACCAAAGGCCGCATCAACCACAACAAAACATGCAAAATTGGCGTAACAGCATAAGCAATCGTATCCGTTTTTTGCGCAGCCACAGATTTAGGAAGCACTTCTGCGAAAATAAGCACGACCAGCGTGAGAGCAACAGTAGTTGCCAAAACATACTCAGGCCCCAACAAAGAGATTGTCATCTCAGTGGCCAAAGAAGACACCAGAATATTCAAAAAAGTATTGGCGATAAGAATCATACCAAGCAGTTTCTGCGGTTTTGCCAACATCGCCAACAGCGTCTTGGCATTGGGGTTTTTCTTGATTGTAGCCAAATACTGTAAGCGGTAACGATTGACCGCAGTCACCGCAGTCTCACTGCCCGAGAAGAATCCAGATCCACAGACACAAAGCACCATTAACCCCAGCGTTGTCGTTACCTGCTGCATGCACATCTCCCATTTATACAATACTGAGACACTGATAACACGCTGCCGAATTTAAAACAGCGCGACACAAACACCATCGTCACCTATTGATCGACCTCAGCGCGATGGGTCGTCTAAAGCATCAACCATCATCCGTGTGTAGCAGTGTACCCCCTAATGACAACTGAAGCAAGCGGTCACCCATCAGGACAACGAAATTGATCAACGATGGCATGCTTATTAAGATCAAACGCATCGGCAATAGATCGCAGATGCTTGCAATGTGTACGTGCCCTGACACACGCGCTATTTCCTTAGATTAAGCGCCAGCGCCAGACTAAACCGGCTTGACCTCTTTGGCTTGTGTCGATATAATTACTAATTTTATAACGGTTAACACGCATGTTTCAAAAACTCAGTCAACGCATTTCAGATGTATTTCGTCGTTTTACTGGAACCGACAAAATCACTGAAGCAATGCTCGAGCAAGGTGCCAAAACCATTCGTACCGCGCTCCAAGAAGCAGACGTCGCTGAATCTGTCACCGATAAATTACTGCAACAGTTTAATGAACATGCACTGAATTATGCGGTCACCCCCGGCGCAAAACCCGGCGACGTGCTCATTAAACTCTTCCACGACAACCTCGTTAAAGTACTCGGACAAGGCGATGATTTTTCTCTAAAGATCAGCAAGACCCCTGCTGTGATCATGCTCGTGGGCCTTCAGGGCGCCGGTAAGACAACCTTTGCGGCAAGACTCGCAAAATTACTCTCTGAAAGCGAAAAAAAACGCTGCCTCCTTGCGTCAGTTGACACCTACAGACCAGCAGCCATGGACCAACTGGCAACATTGGCACAACAAGCTGATATCAACTGTTTCGCATCAGACCCCAAGCAAAGCCCCATCCAACTCGCTAAAGCGGCATTACTTGAAGCACGGCATGGTAAATACGATGTATTGATTCTAGATACAGCTGGAAGAACACATATTGATCAGGAAATGATGCAAGAATGTAAACAATTACAATCAACCGTTCAGCCCAGTGAAATCTTGTTTGTGATCGACAGCATGACCGGTCAGGACGCTGCATTGAATGCAAAAAGTTTTCATGATCAACTCGCTTTAACCGGAGCCGTTCTTACCAAAACAGACGGTGATAGCCGCGGTGGTGCAGCACTATCCACACGCTACATTACAGGCAAACCCATTAAGTTCATGACCAACGGCGAACACCTTGGAGACATCGATCAGTTTCAACCTGAACGCATTGCCTCACAAATCCTCG
>DCKN01000036.1 GCA_002320385.1 Proteobacteria bacterium UBA1673 | reverse complement strand
AAAATTCAAGAAGTAATTAAACCGGGTCAAGTTATACTAATCCAAGTAATAAAAGAGGAGCGTGGTCAAAAAGGTGCTGCATTAACAACATTCATTTCGCTCGCAGGGACCTACTTGGTTCTTCTACCACTTAACCAGAAACAAGGCATCTCAAGAAAAGCAGACCTTGATCAGCGAGAGTCAATTAAACAAACACTTAAAGATATCCATGTCGATGAGTCGATGGGCATCATCATAAGAACCGCTGGCATATCAGCAAAGCCCGAAGAGATCCAGTGGGATTACAAGGCCCTGATTCAGCAGTGGCAAAGTATAAAAGAAGCGCACCAATCACTACCAGCACCATGCCTCATACATGAAGATGAAAACATCGTCACAAGAATCATACGGGACAGCATGTCTGGCAGCACTGAAAAAATCATTTGCAATGATAAAGATACATTTACACAGATAGAAACCTATCTACGCAACGTCAGACCAGAAATGCTAGAAAAAGAAATTCTTGAGTACTACGAGCACGACATGATGTTCGACCATTACTCACTAGAAGAACAGATAGAATCCATATTTCAAGTGCGCTGCAGCCTTCCTTCAGGTGGGCAGGTTGTCATGCATGGCACAGAAGCTGGCTACATGGTTGATGTCAACTCTAGTAAATCAACATTTGGCAACAATATAGAGGAAAATGCACTAAACACAAATAGACAAGCGGCAATCAAAATCGCCGACATGCTAAGACTTAGAGATGTCAGTGGAATCATTTATATCGATTTTATCGACATGAGTGACGAGAAAAATCAACTAGAGATCCAAAACATTTTCAGCGAGCGATGCACGCTTGATAGAGCAAATGTTAAAGTGGAGCCAATCAGTCAACTAACAGGGTGCATGCCCGTACTCAGGCAAGGCTTAGGCACAGTATTCTTCAAGTCATCGCTCGAAAGCATATCTCACGACGAGTCAATCATTATCGGCAAAAGAAGAAGTGTTGTATCCTACGCCAATTACATGCTATGCGTGATTGAGAAAAGCGCAGCACAGAAAACAGATATCATACAGATACAACTCCCGGTTGATGTAGCGACATACATGCTCAATGAAGAAAGGAGTCACATCAAAGAAATTGAAGACAAACATGGTGTGATCGTGAAAATCATACCAAACGAAAATTTTGGATATAGAAGATATATTTTAAAACGCTTCCATAAGAGTGATGATCAGAGCAACGAACTATCTCACACGGTAGCAAATGAACAAGGCGATGAAAAGCCCTGGATCAGCGCACCGAGAAATCAAACGCCTCACGTAACAAGAAATAACGAAAACTCCCGTAGTAATACACAAGAACAAAAAGGCGTTCTGTCAAGATTATGGGATTTCTTTGGCACAAAGCCGCAGAATACTTCAAGCAAAAACAAACCAAGAAGCAGACCGAGACATAAACAGAATAGGCGCAACCACGACACAAGAAGACGCCATGACAACAAACAAAGACATCATGAGCAGAACCAGCAAACCAAGAAGCAAGATGAAAAACCAACTACCAACACCCAAGATAATATTGGCAACCAATCACGTTCAAGACGAAGTTCGGTAAACAGACGTCGTGGACCACAATCACATGCAAGAAATAAAAGAAACACAAGCGAGAACAATGTAACAAAAGATCTTAGCAAATTTGATGACTAGATCGACCGGCCGGGCACACAGAGTGTGCCCGGACCACCAAAAACCCTTTCAAATGTAGACAAACATCACGACAATAAATCATTGCAATACCAAAATCATCAAGAGCACATAATCGAGACGGCATCAAGAAAATTTTGATCGCTTTTCAACAAAATTTTGACCTCTATACAATAGAAAGATAGCATTCGCCAGTCACACAAAAGCGCGTCACAAAAATATAGAGCCAGAGCAGAAAGGTGCTCGCCAGATCAAATAACAAGAACAGCCACATCATGAATAAAAAAAAGGGGCTGAAACAGCCCCTTTCTGTAGATGCAATGAGCTTTTTACTGGTAGTAGTAAGCAATACCCATTTGTGTCGCACCGAATAATGATACTTCGGATTGACGAACAGAAACACCTGGAGAAGCGTAAGAAATTAAGTCGTTACGAACGAACAATGATAAATACTTAGTTGGCTCATAACTGAAACCTGTGTAAAAACCAATTCTATATGGAATTGAGTCTAACTTAACATCTGTACCCTGTATACTAACAGCACTCCAGTTTTGTACGATTGCTGAAGACAAATTCAACCCACCACTAATCGCAAAATCAGGTTTAACCATCTGGCGCGCACCAACATTGATGCCATAAAAGAAAACATCGAAGTCATCATTAGTGTCTTCGTTATTGTTGAAAAACTTCGTTGATAGACCCATACCAAATTCATGAGATGGCCCTTTGTAATCAAGCGATATGGCACCCAGTGATGGATTCGTGTGCTCTCCAAAACCTACACCCCAGCCGGACACGCCACCTGAAGCAACTTTTTTAATAGGACTCGCAGCGTGAGCAGATATTGCAAACGCAGCTGCTAAACATAATATTCTAAACTTTGACATTTCACTCCCAATCAGTAATAGATAATCAAAATCTACCATATAAAAATCGATAGCTCAAGATCTTTTTAAAGATTTCTTAATCTCAATAGCCAAAGAGGATATTACCTACTATTTTATGACCATAAAAAGCAAAACCAGACCATGCAATTGATACTGATTGATAGCTCATAGTCTAAGAGCATCGCAGCTAATCATTATTTATGCTTGCTGAGCATCGTCGTTTTTCTAAACCGATAATCTCCAAAGTCACTTTGAGATCAGGAGATATCAAGCCTTCAAAGACTCGCTCAGGCCATTCAATAATCACATGATCAGCCAAGAAATCATCAAACCCAAGTGACAACAGGTCATCTTGAGATTGAAGTCGATAACAATCAACATGGTGAACAACCCCTAATGCTGGGCTATCGTAGGTTTCAATGATTGAAAAAGATGGACTTTTTATATGGCCAACAACACCAGCACAGCGCAGCCAAATTCTTGCGAATGTTGATTTTCCAGCACCCAGCTCACCGCTGATAAAAATAACGCGTGCTTGGTGATGAAGCTGGTATAAACCAACGACCCATTCTTCATAAGCTTCGATATTATCAATTATTCGTATCATAATGACCATCTGAAAGTTGATTTTTAATAAGTGGTATCATCGACAACATATCACTGGCAATCATCCCCCTACCCTGAAATTGTTTCTCCCAATAACAGCCTACATGCAAATGGATCAACAATGCATCCATCAGTAGCGCTTTGTTAATCTTCAAGCGCTGCCCCAGTAATCCAACGATGATGCCAGCGAGAACATCCCCCGAACCTGCAACCGCTAGCCCAGGACAAGAGGCATCAATTAAATACATCTCATACCGAGACAAGACAATCGGGCCAGGACCTTTTAGAATCAAGTGCACGCCATAGTGTGCGTGTAAGTCAATGCACGCCTGAAAACGATCCTGAGCTACAGCATCAACTGTACAACGAAGTAGTGCCGCAGCCTCACCATGATGAGGGGTAATAATAACCTGATCGTGTA
>DCKN01000033.1 GCA_002320385.1 Proteobacteria bacterium UBA1673 | reverse complement strand
CAACTACATGGTTATCAAGCAAGGCGTGCATGTCCTACTTGCCACGATTGTCTTATTTGTCGTTCAAAAAATACATTGTGAGCAACTTCAAAAAATCGCTATTATTCTCTATTCATTAACAATTCTATTACTCATTATGGTACTTGTTTTTGGACACACAGGAAAAGGTGCTCAACGGTGGCTTGATCTGAAGTTTATCCGATTTGAGCCATCAGAAATCATGAAAATCATTTTACCAGTAACACTTGCAAGTCTAATTGAAAAACAAGAGCTACCTTTGAGTAATAGCGCACTAATCAAAAACTTGGGGCTAATCATGATACCGTTTTTCCTGGTGGCCAAACAGCCTGACTTGGGAACAGCGACCATCATCCTTACCATCGGGATATTTACAATGCTAATGGCGGGCATGCCGATACGCTATATTGGATATGGCATCATTGGTCTGATCGCCTCCTCGCCGCTGTTATGGACATTACTACACGACTATCAAAAAAGAAGAATTCTAACGCTTCTCATGCCCAAAAGAGATATTGCCGGAGACGGTTACCACATTATGCAATCTAAAATAGCAATCGGGTCTGGAGGATTATTTGGCAAAGGGTGGTTTGGCGGCACGCAATCACACTTACAATTTCTACCAGAGCATAACACGGACTTCATATTTGCTCTCGCCGCAGAAGAATTCGGTTTCATCGGGTGTATTTTATTATTCTCCCTATTCATGTGGATACTAGTGAAATGTTTCGGTTACAGCACGCAAGCAAAAACCAGTTTTACCAGATTAGCCAGCTCTGGAATTACATTTGCGTTTGGATTATGCACATTCATTAATATCGCCATGGTCTCGGGAATTATCCCGGTTGTCGGCATTCCCCTACCATTGATCAGCTATGGTGGCACAACAATGTTGATAACATTTCTCGGGTTTGGAATCATCAACTCATGTAAAGCTCAGAAAAGAATGTTTAACAAATAAAACAGTAGCATAATAGTTTTGATAATTTCATACTTTGACAGAAACTCAACGGTAGTGTTAACATCAATGAACAAAATTACGATTGAATGATGTTAAAACGATTAATCACCACAATTTTATGCTTTTGCGCATCCTGTAGCCTTGCGAGCGTCAGTCTCGAATCAGACAAAAATATCATGGTGCGAAATCTCATCACTAGAATCAATCACGAACAAAAAATCCCCAAACCGTGGCTAGAAAAACAATTTAAAGAGCTAAAACTAAATGAGTCTGTATTAAATCTCATGCAGAAGCCGTTAGAGGGCAAACCGTGGGCAGCCTACAAATCAATGATCATCAGTCAAACACGCGTCAATAATGGCAAACAGTTTATCAATAAACATCAGCCCGTTCTAAAATCGTACGAGCAAAAATACAAAATCCCAGCATCCGTTGTCACCGCAATTATTGGCATTGAAACAAGCTATGGTCGAAACAAAGGGAATTTCAATGTTCTCGAAGCGCTATCGACACTCGCTTTCTACTACACACCCAGGAGCCAATATTTCTATCAAGAAACCGTGGCCCTACTCACTTATGCTTACAAGCACAAACTTGATATCGATAAAATAAAAAGCTCCTACGCTGGTGCTATCGGGATACCACAATTCATGCCGAGCAACATTGAGAAGTATGGAATCAAGCATAACACAAAAGGTAAGGTTAATCTTTACAGCAATACCGATGATGCAATAGCAAGCGTCTTTAACTACCTCAAAGTCAATGGACAATGGCAACCAGATCAACCGGTAATGAGAAAAGTTCGCCTCAGCGATAGTAAACGCAAAGCACTTCAAGAAATGCTCGCAGATACGCGAATGTTAAAAGTTGACAAAAAAATCGAACAGCTCTTTAATCTTCGTCACCATAATCAAAGCTGGCTTATCAAACTGCAACAAAAAAACGGAGATTACGAGTATTTTCGGGTCTTTCATAATTTCAAAGCAATCATGCGCTATAATAACAGTGTTCATTACAGCAGTGCTGTCTTTCAGCTATCAGAAAAACTTGAAAAATTCATGTAAAACACAACCGTAATTTGCACTCATCAAGCAAACATGTACAATTCATTTAATATGGATCGATTGCTCACGGCGCAAACTAAGTAGTCGTACGCAACGAGTCGACCAATGATAGTCAGGACACCATAATGCACAAAGAGGGAAAACTAGACGCTCAAAATGAACGCAGACTACAATCTGCCATCCAAGCACAACAAAATGACCAACCTGAGCAAGCACTCACACAGTATCAAATAATACTTAAAACGTACCCTAAACACAGCATGGTACTGCATCTAGTCGGGATCACTTTTGCACAACTTAATCAACTAAAGCAAGCCATCACTTACTTTGAACGAGCAATCAGTTGCCAACCGAACCATCCCATCTACATAGCCAGCCTTGCAAATGCATACCGACGTAATCATAAAATTGAAAAAGCTGTTGAACTCTTCAACAAAGCATTGGCTATCAATCCCAGCCTAGTATCAGCACACAATAACCTTGCACTCATCTATTTCAATAAAGCACCAGAGCAAGCACGATATCACTTTGAACAAGCCATTATGATTAAACCTGATCATCTCGATGCCAACTATAACTTAGGATTACTACTCACCAAACTCAACAAGCACAAAGCAGAAGAATGCTTCCAGAAAGTGATCAAATTAAACTCAGAGCACGTTGGCGCCCTATTTCAGCTGGCCCAGCTACACCACGCGAATAAAGCTTATCTTAAGGCACAACCACTGTATCAAAAAATATTAAACCTACAGCCAAATGATCCAGAATGTCTCAATAAATTAGGTCTAATTCTTCTCGAACAAGATCATTTTGATCAAGGGCTTGACTACTTAGAGCAGGCACTAAAGATTGATCAAAATATTGAAGATATCCATCACAACCTTGCCTGCTGCTACCTTCATAAAAAGAATTATCAAGATGCACTGGCACACTGGCTTAAACATTTAAAAGTCAGCCAAGACCTAGATACCTATTACAATATTGGAGTATGCTATTTGTATCTAGGCCGCTATGACGATTGCACCGATCAACTATTTCATGTCATTAAGAAGGATCCTAAACACTATCAGTCACTCATCAACCTTGGTGCAGCATTCTTACAAAAAGGCCAAGCAACGGTGGCATGCGAATACTACAAAAGAGCACAAGCATTAAAACCAACAGAATCAATTGCCTATATATTGTCTGCTTTAGAGCAATCTCAAAGTCCTCAAACAGCGCCCGAAGACTATATCAGTGGTCTTTTCGATAACTATGCATATCATTATGATAATCATCTCTGCGATGTATTGAGCTATAAGCTTCCAGATCGACTTAAAAGCTTAATGATAGAACAGCTAAATTTTGATAAAAACAGTCAGCAGATTCTGGACTTGGGGTGTGGGACTGGACTAGCGGGTAAAGCAGTTTCAGAATTTTCTCAGGCATTAGTCGGTATCGACCTTTCAAAAAACATGCTCAACGAGGCGAAGAAAAAAAATATTTACCAAAAGCTTATTGCCGCCAATGTTCTCACATTACAGCATCATTTAGCGCACAAGCAAGACGTCGTGATATGCGCAGACACACTGCCCTACTTTGGAAATTTAAATGATGTATTCAGTATTGTGCAGCAATATCTTAAAAAGCAAGGACATTGGATTATCAGCATTGAAAGTGATTACGCCAATGATTACAAATTAACTGAGACAGCAAGATACACGCACAGCCCAAAATACATCGAATCATGCGCTAACAAATACAGCTTTAGTATCGCTCACTCGGAAAACATTCATCTCAGAACACAACAAAAAACTCTGATCGAAGGAATGATTTTCATATTACAATACCATGCCTAATGCCATAGTTAGAGATCGTATACAGGCATTCAATTATCGATGTCCATGA
>DCKN01000088.1:1840-4982 GCA_002320385.1 Proteobacteria bacterium UBA1673 | reverse complement strand
GTGACGAAGGGCGAGATTTAAACTTTCCCGTAGAGTTTCGCTCTAAAATTGAAAGCGCATATCGTTTTTCGAATCAGATACGCTTAGGCATTGGGTTTTCACATATTTCAAACGCAAGATTGAGTCATATCGTATACGATAAAGGAAACCCTGGTGTTGAAATTTTATCTCTAAGTGTCAGCGTTCCCATCAACAAAAAACAAAATAAATAAAATCCTACTTAGGTGGTTGGCCTATCCCAACGAAACAAAAAAAGACGCTACACACAATCAAATTTTTCAAGCAACGCAAGAGGACTATGAACGCTCGAGTCCGCGATCAGCGCATGTCCAATCACTTCCAATAACATCAAAATCATCACTAAAAATAACTCGACATCAATTAGCATCAATAAGTTCGCCATTCGTCAAACAATACCATGACAAACAAACGCATCATTATTTGTACAAGTGCCAGATAAATGGTAAAATATAATGCATCAACTTTAAAACCAGCGGTGATTATAACCGGTCATAAAGAGAACGCATAAGAAGAAAAACCAACCATTAGAGATTAGCATGTCAGAAACAACTAAAAATTCTTTATTCAATAGCGCATCACTGCGTGCCTCACAAATAGAAGCACTGGTGCGTGATCTAGATGGAGTTCAAAACTCACGTAGAGGCCATATAAAGACTGAACCAGAAGGCATTGGATTAAACAATAAAGCAACAACTGAAGAATTAGATCAAAAAGCCTTAGACTTATTAGAACGTTATCTTAAACATCCAAGCCACGATCACTCATCCCACACAAAATCAGAAAAATCTGCCTACAGCATCTATCAAATTGACCGATCACTCAGAAATGCTGTAGTGATGAAAGACATCACCAGTATCCGTCTTCTACTGAACAGCGAGATGGCTGATTTCCACTACAGACCACAGCCCGGTAAACCATCTACCTATGAGCTCATCAACAAAAATAGCCACGATATATTAGCCATCCATGATATTATAGACGCCTCCTCGTCAAGACATCACCAGCACGCGCCTGAATTTATCAGATCAGCCGGGCTATTTCGCAAACATATGCAGCAAATCCAAGAAAAAAAACGTTGGCTGGCGCGCCAATCGCATCAGAGATCGCTGATATCCTCACTGATCCCCTTTTCTGGTCTACGAATCCTGGACTACAAAAGCGTTTGGGGCATGAGTATGAGCAGCGCATGGATAATGGCGAAGCACGACTACAGCATCCATATCATGAACCGTACATTTTACGCACTCATTGCTTTTGCTGAACGCCTCTATCAAACCGACACATGGCAGCAAGAACTCTTTGACGCATTTCAAAAAATCATTATGATTTTACAAGCAAATAACCACCAGATTCAGGGCTGTATCACCTATAAAAGTATGCAAGAACTATGCGAAAACCCTGAAGAACTGACGAGGATTGAAGCTAAAGTAAACTCGATTCAGCCTGATTTTTTCAATCAAAATACAATACTTGCATACAACCCAGAGCAAATACCAAGCACACCCTCAGGCAATCAGCGCACACCCACCTATGACGATGCCATGCAGCCGATCATGGACCTATGCGTATACGGCGATACAATACAAGACGAGCTAGATCAACTTGCTAAGATCGTGCACGAGGCCTGTGCTAAAATTGATCCATCATCGCCATTATTTCGCCAACAAGTGATCCAAACTGCAGCCCTATTGCATCATGGCATTATTGCCATACACCCCTTTGTTGATGGCAATGGACGAACGGCAAGAAAGCTTGCAAGCACATTATGCAGCTATTACGGTTTCACATTGGCTAATGATACTACACTTAAAAGCCATCCAGCCATATGGCATGTCAAAGGCATTGAGTATCAAGCACATGGTGATGACTGTAGCGCTTATGATGTTGCTGTCGCCCAAGACTTCCGTCATATGAAGCCTTACAAGGACGGCGTAACCAATCTGCATGTCAGTCATTTCGCACAATGGCTCGACCAGATGCATCTTGTCGATAAAAAATTAGATGTACATAATGAACTTGCAGCGAAACGGCCTACCTAACAAGCCAATCATATTCATATGACAAAAGCCTCACATGCTCAAATAAGGAACCCCTGTCTAGATTACAAGTGGATTATCTTTATTTAATACACAGTCAGTAGCGTCAAAAACGAAAAGCGTTTGTAGTCGGAATAGGCTTAACATGCGAGAGCCACTGCCATTTTGCTTTATTATATATTTTCAAACAATCCGACTTTAAGGTTTTTAACCTTATAAATGGTTTGTCCATCACAGATAACCTGACCATCAGCGACAATCAACTTGGTTTTCTTCTGAAAAGTCCGAACGACATCGATTTGATAGATAACTTTTTTATTTTCAGGCTTCACTTGTCCAGAAAATTTCACCTCACCGCAACCAAGCGCACGCCCACGACCTGGGCAACCTAACCGCGCTAAGAAAAATCCACCCAACTGCCATAATGCATCTAAGCCTAGACAGCCAGGCATAACCGGGTCTTCAAAAAAATGACAATTAAAAAACCATAAGTCAGGATGTATATCCAGCTCGGCACGAGCCTCCCCTTGGTCATGGCGACCACCATCACTGCTGATCTTGGTGATTCTATCAAACATCAGCATAGGGGGATTTGGCAATTGGGCATTACCAGGACCAAACAGTTTACCCTCAGCACATTGGAGTAGCGCTTCTCGCGTGTATTGTGTTTCAGCTTTTATTTTCATGTCTCTGTACGATATAGAACGTTTATACCATACTTCATTTGGGCGCATCTTAATAGGGAATGATCCTATAAAACTTGATTGTTTTGCAGCAACATGACCTTAATCTCACACGATTTTTTGAAACATAACGCGCATTTAAAAGACGAGAATTTTTCAGTCCGACGATATTACGAGGTTTCTTAACCTCCAAGCATACAATAACAGACTATTTTTTTGACACAAACAACAAGGGCTATCGACCCAAATAAAGCGAAGGCTTGTTGATCAGATTCATATCGTCCACGAAAACCGCGTCGACATTAAAATGCAGAAGTTCCTTGAGTTGCTCATCTTGATTAACAGTGTAAATGCCTACGCGCAATCCCTGATTTTGAATGTTTTTAATTTGTTCTGGGCAGA
>DCKN01000088.1:0-1456 GCA_002320385.1 Proteobacteria bacterium UBA1673 | reverse complement strand
ATATCGTGTGATTGACAACGCGTAATAGCAAATACGGTAGGAATATGATTGTTGAGTTTCTGTAAACGCTTGAGAACGGCAAGTTGAAAACTAAGCAAGTGAATCTTTTGGGTATCAGCAAACGCATATACTTGATCTAAAATGATATCCAGATCAGCCTCAAGCGTATTGGGGTTCAACGGCTTGATTTCAAGATGTAAGATAACCCCTGACTTTTTTTGCCAACTCAACAACTCTGAGAGCTTCGGCACTGTCACGCCACTAAACGAATCACTAAACCAACTACCTGCATCAAGCGTCTCTATGACTTGATATCGACACTTATCAACTGGTCCTTTGCCATTAGTTGTCCGATCAAGCGTATCATCATGAATAATGATCGGCACTTTATCTGCTGTGAGCCTGACATCACACTCAATGTGCGTAGCCCCTTTTTGGTAAGCTGTCGAAAATGCCTGCATGGTATTTTCAGGTGCTTCAAGTGAAGCGCCTCGGTGAGCAATACGGTCTATCATCGATTCTCAATCTCATCGCTAGGTTTGTTTGGTGTCATCTCTTTGCTAGCCTGGTAAAAAACTCAACCCATGACCTATCAACCTTCTACAGCGTTATTAACTGGCCAGACAATAGATCACATCGGTAAATATGAATATGATATGTTTTGGGTTAGTATGCAAGTTTTTAATAAAAAAGCATCTAGCCCAAAATCAACCAGTCACCGTATCAAACAAGAACAACAAACCCACAAACACATCAGTTTGAAAGTTCATGGCTATCATTAAACGCGACCAGGCCCCCTCAATACGTCAGGGTTCTGGGCAACTTCATCACGATACCATGTAATAGCTGTAATCATTTCATCAATAAGACCCATATCATGTGCCACTTGAAGATTAAGACGCTGACGATCCATTGGACTACTGAATGGTAAGCCTCGCTGGCTTTGAGTATTACACCAATCCTGTAGCGTGCTTAATTCATAAGTACGTCTATCAGACGCGATAATAGGTGTTCTAAAAAACTCTTGTGAGATTGGGTCCATAAAGTCTATCTCTGATCGATCATAGTTGGGATCATTCCTTCTCATTCTGGTATATGCCGTGAAAATATTACACAAAAGGTCATTCTGTTCTTCAGGATTCAAAGCAGCGTTTTGACTATCACCAACATCAGTAAAAATATTAAAAGAAACACCCCCTGAACCAGTCCTTGATGAACGTAGCGCACTATAATCATCTAAAATTTGTTGGGCTAAGTCACGTTGGGCAACGATGTGTTGCTGTATTCGTAATTGCTCTTCAGAAACTGCTTGCGCTTCTATCCGTAGTTGTTCACGAAATACACACGCTTGATCTAGTGAAGATGCATCTTCTTCTTCCATCCGCATTCGATCTACAGATAGCAGTTGATCTTCTAGCTGACGTTGCTCACGTAGCACAATCTCTCGAGATTGCGA